>CAZLJG010000053.1:1905-11811 GCA_964559545.1 uncultured Solibacteraceae bacterium
TACAACCGCGCCGACTATGCGGGCGCGGTGCCTCTGCTTCAGCAGGCGCGCGCTCGGTTCTCGCAACGGCCGATTCAGGCGAGCGACCTGCACTATTTCCTGGGTGACGCGCTGGCCCGGCTGGAGCGCTACGCGGAAGCCGAGCCCATGCTGCGCGAAGAGATCCGCCTGTATCCACAGAACGTCCGGGCCCGCACGGGCCTGGCCATGCTGTTGGCCGCGACGGGCCGAAGCGCCGACGCCGATCGCGCCTTGATCGAACTGCTGCGTGTCGCCCCCTCGCCAGACAGCTTCAAAGCCGCCGCCGACCTCTACACCATGTTCGGCATGCCGGCCAGAGCCGCCGCCGTCCGCGCAGATGCACAAACCCGCCTCAGAGTGACAAAGTAACGGCATGACTCGATCGCGTCTGGCCCTGCTGGCGACGGCGGCCCTTCTGGTGACGCTGGCTGCGGGGTGGTGGTTCTGGCGAAGCCCCGCATTTCAGATCAGCCGCACGCCGGATCGCAATGTGCTCGTGATCTCCATCGATACCCTGCGGGCCGACGCCCTGGGCTCGTATGGAGGACGCGCGGCAACGCCGGCGCTCGACGCGTTGGCAGCCGCCGGTGCCCGATTCACCTTCGCGCACGCACACGCGGTGGTCACGCTCCCGTCACACACCAGTCTGCTCACCGGCAAATACCCTTACGAACACGGCATCCGCGACAACAACGGGTATCGCGTGCGCACCGGCGAAGCGACGCTGGCCACCCGGTTGAAGGCGATGGGATTTGCGACTGGGGCGTTTGTGGGCGCATTCCCTCTTGATCAACGCTTCGGCCTGAATCAGGGATTTGATGTCTACGACGATCGGATTCCCGAGACGGGCTCCACGATCGACTTTGCCCTGCCGGAACGCCGGGCGGATGAAGTGGTCTCGGCCGCACGTGCGTGGATTGGCGCGCAGTCGTCGCCCTGGTTCAGTTGGGTGCACGTCTTTGATCCCCACGCGCCCTACCGCGCGCCGGCGCCGTTTGACACGCAGTACGCCACCGATGCCTACGCAGGCGAAGTGGCGTGGACGGATGCCGCCCTGGCCCCTCTCCTCGAACTGCTGCGCACGCAGACGCGACCCACGCTCGTCATCGTGACGTCCGACCACGGCGAAAGTCTCGGAGAACACGGCGAGCTGACGCATGGCATCTTCGCCTACGAGGCCACACTTCGCGTGCCGTTGATCATCGCGGAAATCACGCCCGGAGGCGCGGCCTCCTCACGCGGTGTGGTGATCGACACTCCCGCGCGACACGTGGACGTCGTGCCCACAGTGCTTGATGCGCTGGGTGCTGACGCTGATGCCGCGATCGCCGGTACATCGCTGCGTGATGTGATTGCCGCGGGACGAGGCGACGCGCGCCCGAGTTACTTCGAAGCCATGACGCCCTATCTCTCGCGAGGGTGGGCACCGCTGCGCGGGGTGCTCGTTGATCGCGACAAGTACATCGATCTCCCCATCGCGGAACGGTACGCCCTGGCCAACGACCCGCGTGAACAACAGAACCTCGCGACCGCCGACGCCACCGCGACCCAGGTGCTGCTGAACACCCTGCGCACGTTCAACGTGGCCCCACCCGGTCAGCCCGGAGAAGAATCCGGCGATGTCCTCGAACGACTCCGCGCGCTCGGCTATGTCGGTGGAAGTCCGGCACCACGTCGCGATCAATACACGGAAAACGACGACCCGAAGCGCCTCATTGACCTCGACCGGATGCTCCACACCGCCGGCGATCTCTATTCGCGCGGCCGTCGTGACGAGGCCATCGATGCCTTCCGCGCAGTGATCGCGCGAAAGCCCGACACCGCGGACGCCTATCGCTACCTGGCGTTTGCGCTGTGGCAGTCGGGTCGCGCAAGCGAAGCGATCGCGACACTCGAAACGGCACTCGCCCGCGGACTGACACAGCGGGACATCCGCGTGAAACTCGGCATCTACCTCGCGGAAGCCGGCGCCGCCGCGCGCGCCATTCCCCTGCTCGAAGGCATGTCAGACGACGACAGCGAAGTCCTGAATGCGCTCGGCATTGCCTATGGCCAAAGCGGCCGCATGGCCGACGCGCTGCGCATGTTTCAGCAGGCCCTCCGCATTGACTCGACCAGCGGCCTCTCGCACCAGAACATCGCCACGCTCCACCTGCGCTCCGGGAACCTGGCCGCCGCCGAAGCCGCGTTCACGCGGGCACTGGCGATCGACGCGTCCCTGGCCGGCGCACACACGGGTCTCGGCGTGGTCCTCGCGCAGCGCAATCGCCTTCCGGAAGCCCTGAACGCGTGGCGGAAGGCCGTGTCGCTCGATCCCAGTGAATTCAACGCGTTGTTCAACCTGACCATGGAGCTGTTCGACACCGGGCAGATCGCCGAAGCCAGGAAATACGGCGAGCAATTCGTCGCAACGGCCCCGCCGCAGCTCTTCGGACCTGACATCGAACAGGTCCGCCAGCGCCTCGCCGGTGGTAGATTCTGACCATCATGTTCACCCTGCTGTTGTCGCTCATCCTGCAGGCCCCACAGGCGCCCGCTGCGTCGGTGGCGTCCGTGGTCGTCACACCCGCTCCGCCTGTTGCGGAGATCGACATGAAGCAACTCAAGGGACCACTCGTGCGCCAGTTGGCGTGGTCCCCTGATCAGACCGAGCTCTACCTGCAAACCTACGAAGCCAACAGGGACGCCAGCGTCAAGGCGACCTACCACTACGTGATCGCCGTCAAGGACGGCGCCCGTCGTCAGGTTGAGGTGCCCCCGACGTGGGCGGTCGCGTACCAGCAGTGGAAATCCGGTCAGGCGTCACCAGACGATGCGACGTGGAAGATTGATGTGTCCACGGAGCGGAAGATCCAGTCGGCGACGTCGATTCCGATGGGCGGCGATCTCGCCCGCGGCGGATCGGTGGATCCGACGGGCGGCATTTCGGTCGACGCCGTGACGGCCGCCGCCGCGCAGTCGGGCAACGTCAACGTCTACACGATGCGGTTGGGCGGTGAAGTGGTCGGCGAGTGGGTGAATCACCCGATCGTGCCTGGCCTCACGTTCGGCTGGGCGCCCAGGGGCCACATGCTGATCGCGTTCGCCGACAAGTCGGGACAACTCGCGATCATGGATCGCGGAGGCAAGACGGCCCGTGTGGATGGGACCCAGAAGGCCACGCTGCCCGCGTGGTCACAGGACGGCACACGCCTCGCCTACCTGCAACAGAAGGACCGCAACACCTACACGCTCATCGTCGCGACGGTGTCGCGACGATGAGCGTGTAGCAGAACAAGGGTTAGAAGCGCAGCCGCAGCCCGAGTCGAATCACCCGCGGATTCATGATCTCGAGCGCCTGATCGGCGTTGGTGGCATTGAGGTCGAACTGGCGGCCCAGGGTCGTTGACGAGTTGAACAGGTTGAACACGTCAAAGTCCAGGTCGGCCGAGATGCGGTTGACCGTCACGGTCTTGCTGATGCGCGCGTCAAACGAGTGCACCATCGGCAGCCGGGCATCCCCCACATTGGTGGTCACCAGGATGTTGCGCCCACTGGGGTTCAACGCATCCTCGGTGCCTCCGTGTACGCCGAGGAAATACGGCGTGGAGTACCCCTGACGCGCCACGTAGTTCATGCCGAGATTGATGCCATACCGGGCCTGATAGGCGGAGTTCAGCACGAACTGGTACTTCGGCGCCACCATGAACACATTGCCTTTGCCGGACCCGGTCGTCTGTGTCAGCACCAGACCACCGTTGACGTTTGGCGACGCGAGCGGCGCGGCGGCCAGCGGCAGGTTCGACGTCGGGTCGAACCGGGCATCGTCGTTCGCGAAGTGTTCGGTGTGTTCGCCGGTCGAGAAGCCCGCACGCATCATCCAGTTGTTGGACATGCGCTTGGTCGCGGCGAGTTCGAGGCCCCAGAACTGCTGGGTGTACCCCGGGCGCTTTTCGTAGACACGGCCGTTGTCTGACGGCAACGCGGCCGGGTTCACGTTGTAGACGGGAATCGAGTAGCTGCCGGTCGCGGCCGACGTGCCCGTGATGGTGCCGGCACGCACATAGTCCGAACCGGTCACACCGCGATGATGCAGCCAGTTGAAGTTGTTGTACCGGCGCCAGGTGAACGAGCCCGAAAGGCCGAAGTTCGAACGAAGTTCGTGCTCGATCCCGACGACCACTTCGTGTGTCTTTGGCACGCCGTAGTCGCCGATCCGGTCGGGATTGCCACCGAGGGGATTGGTCGGGTCGAAGCCGGCTGTGCCGAGGAACGTGCCCGCGGCGATTTCAGACGCATCCGCCACGTTGTTGCCGTTGGCGTCCTGCACGCGGTAGTACACGTACGAGTAGTACGGAATCGCCGACGCGATGAGCGCGGAGCGGTTGGCGTCGAGCTGCGACGCGAACATCGAGTAGCTCGCGCGGGCGATGGTCTTCCGCGACTCGTTGAGCGCGTAGGTCACACCCACACGAGGCGTGATGGTGTTCCACACGATCGCGTTCTTGACCGCCGGGGCGTTCAGCGCCGGAAGGAGATTCGGCAACACGTCACTGGCGGGCACCGACGCGGCCGCGATGCTGCTGGCGGACCGATCCCACCGGAGGCCGATGTTCACCGTCAGGCGATCCAGGCTGATGGTGTCGCCCACGTACGCGTTCCAGTACTGCCCTTCGGAGGCCGAGGCCCAGTCGCGGACCACCACGGCCGTCATGCGCGGATAGGTGGCGTGCCGGGTCTGGACACCGAGACCGGGCCAGCCGCTTTCAGACGTCACAGCCGCCTTGCGCCAGCCGAAGCCGAACTTCAGTTCATGTGACCCCTTGAAGAAGTTGCCTTCGAGGGTGGCGTTGTCCTGCGGGCGGTCGGTGCCGTAGCGGTAGTAGCTGCCATGATGCACGCGCGCGTCGTCACGATAATGCGCCGCTTCGTTGCCGCCGATCGGCGTGAGGTTGAACTCGCTTTCGATGTGGGCGTAGCGCGCGGTGAGGAACAGCGCGTTGCCGATGGTGCGGCTCAGTTCCGCCTTGTACATCGACGTCGGGCCCTTCTGGTTCCACGTGGTCTCAGAAGGACGCGTGGCACCGGCACCACGGCCGGCCTTGATCTTGTCGCCCTGATAGAACGTGAAGCTGCCGCGGGTATTGGCGTCAATCTCGGCGGTCGCCTTGGCCGAGTAGTTCTCGAGCGTCGTACAGTCGCGGGCACTGATCGCGTAGGTGCCTGCCGCCGCGGTTGACGCCGCGGTCGCGCCGCAGCCTCTGGACGGCACCACGAGTGTGCGTGCGGCCGCGCCGTACGTGTAGATGTCCATCTCCGGCTGCGTCTTGCCGAAGGCGCCCCACACAAACAGCCGGTTCTTGAGAATCGGACCGCCGAACTCAAAGCCGTAGTCCTGGTATTTGTCGACACGGTTGTAGCTGCCGAGCGTGCCGAGCAGATCCTCCGGCACATTGTTGGACTGCAGGCTGTTGTTCTCGAAGTAGTAGCGACCCGACCCGCGCCAGGTGTTCGTGCCTCCGCGCAACACGAAGTTCAACTGGACGCCGGGTGTCGGCGTCGTCGGGTCAGCGCCACCAGTCGTGACCTGCATTTCCTGGAACATGTCGAAGTCGTAGTACGTCGGCGAAGCACCGAGCGAACCCATGTCGGTGATGGCGATGCCATCGATGTTCCATGTGTTCTCGCCGCGGTTGGCGCCCTTGGCCACGTAGTTGGACTGCTGACCGGATTCTGCGCCACCCACGTTCACGCGATCCACAATGATGCTGGGCACCGTCTGCAACACCACCCAGGGGTCGCGCGCCGAGGGAATGCCCTGCAGCTCGTCGAGTGAGACGTTGGTCGAAATCGTCTGCTTCTTGGTTTCGATGACCGGCGTGACCGCGCGGACGTCGACAGACGTCGCCATGCCGGCGACGGTCATCGACGCCTTGAGCGTCACGATCGACCCGGCGCCGACAGGGACGTCCGGATTGCTGTAGTTGCTGAATCCCGACAACTTCGCCACGACGGCGTATTTGCCGGGTGCCAGATTCAGGAAGCGGGCTTCGCCCCGTTCGTTGGTCACCGTGTTGGCCGATTGCGGCCCCGTCAGTTCCACGGTCACCCCCGGCAGCACGGCGCCCGTGCCATCGGCCACCATCACGTCAATGCGTCCCGTAAACGTTTGCGCGAATGCGGGCATCGCAAGTCCAATCAGGCACAGGGCCGTCAGGACTCCTCTCACTATGCGTTGTGTCATGTATTCCTCCACTCCTGGCCGACAGACGCGGATCGCCTGCGCCAGGACCGATGCAGGGGTGATTGCAAGGAGCTGCCCCGGAGTCTGGCCGGCCATCCCACGTCACGCGTGATGAGATCGATCCGTGATGTCGGGGGAATTCCGAGTGGTGCGATTGCGAACGAACCAAGGACTTGGAGCGTGTATCCAACAATTTGAGCGGACCCGAATCGCTATACTTGGAGGCACGTCATGCCGTCTGCTCCTCGCACGCGCCGCAGCCGAGCGCCCTGGCTGGTCCTGATCGCGATCGGCGTGTTCGCAACCGCACTGCTGTTCGTCACACAATGGGCGAATACAGGCACTGCATCGGGACCGGTCATTGTGATCTCGATCGACACGTTGCGCGCGGATCGTCTGCCCGTTTATGGATACACCGCCGGACACACGCCGGCGATCGATCAGTTCGCGAGGGACGGCCAGGTGTTCGACCATGCGTGGACGTCATCCCCCCAGACGCTGCCCGCACACGCCACCATCTTCTCGGGACTGCAGCCCTTTGCCCACGGCGTGAGGGACAACATCGGATTCACGCTGGCTGAGGACATTCCGTGGGTGCCTGCGCTGCTGCAGGAGGCGTCGATTCCATCGGCGGGCTTCGTGTCGTCGTTTGTGCTGAGGCGTCAGACGGGATTTGCGCGGGGCTTCACGCACTTCGACGATCTGCTGCCGCCGGCGGGCCCGAATCGTACGCTCGGCGAGGTGCAGCGCGCGGGTCAGGACACGCTGGCAGCCGCGCAACGATGGCTGACGTCGGCGCCAGAGAAGTACTTCCTCTTCTTCCACATTTACGAACCGCACAAGCCGTACTCGCCGCCTGTTGTGCCGGCATCCGGTGACCGCTACGACGGCGAGGTCACCCACGCGGACGCGATCGTGGGGCAACTGCTCGAGACGTTGCGCACACGCGGCGACTATGACCGTGCCACCATCATCCTGCTCTCCGATCATGGTGAGGGACTTGGGGACCACGGCGAAGAGGAACACGGATCCTTCCTCTATCGCACCACCATTCAGGTGCCGCTCATCATCAAGCTGCCTGACAGTGAAGGAGCCGGACGACGGGTCGCGACACCGGTGCAGCATCTCGACATGGCACCGACCGTGCTCTCGGAGCTGGGCGTTCCGGTGCCGTCCACACTTGGCGGCCGCCCCCTCGGCACCGTGCTTCGCGGCGCCACAGATCTGCCAGCCGCGACCATCTACGCGGAAGCCATGTCGCCGCGGTATCACTTCGGCTGGAGTGAGCTGTATGCGCTCACCGATGAGCGCTATCGGTATATCCGCGCACCACGCGATGAACTGTTCGACCTGACGGAAGATGCGGGCGAAACCCGGTCGGTGGTGGACGCCAGGCCCCAGGTGCGCCAGGCCATGCGCGCGGCGTTGGATCGCCTGTTGGCCGGCGTCAGTGTCACGGCGCCATCGGCCGTGTCGGCCGCGGATCGCGAGCGCCTCGCCGCGCTTGGGTACGTCGGCACCCAGAGCAGCGCCATCACACAATCTGGTGACGCACTCCCGGATCCCAAGGACAAGATCAACGTGCTCCGCCTGTATCAACAGGCCGCGGCACTGGCGGCCGAGGGGCGATGGCAGGAGGCCTCAGCGGCGTATCGCGCCCTGCTCGCTGACGATCCGTCCATGACCGATGTCTGGCTCCAGTTGGCGGGCACGCTGGATCGCGCGGGACAGGCCGGCGCCGCGCTCGATGCCTACCGGCAGCTGATTGAACGGAATCCCACCAACGCCGCCGCCCTGACGGGCGCCGCGGCGGTGCTTGTGCAGCTTGGTAGATATGACGAGGCCCGCGCCCATGCGGAACTCGCCATTCCTGTCGCGCCCGCCGTGGCACACGAACTGCTCGCCCGACTCGCCGTGCAACGTGGGGATGCGACCGCAGCGCGTCACCACGCCACGGAAGGCGCGAAGGCGGACCCGACACTGCCACTCCCGGCGTTTGTGGACGGCCTGCTTTTTTACAATGCAAATGCGTATGCGTCGGCCATCCCGCCCCTGCAGGACGCCGTGCGTGCGTTGTCGGGCCGCACCGAGCAGGTCGCCGACGTGCGGTACGTGTTGGCAGACTCGCTGGCCCGCGAGGGTCGCTTCGCCGAGGCCGCCCCGGTCTTTGCGGCCGAGATCGCGATCTACCCGCATCACCTGCTCGCCCGGGCGGGACTCGCGATGACAGAGTGGCAGTTGGGTCGCCGCGCGGAAGCACGCAACGTCGTGGACGGCCTTGAGGCCACGGCCGCACGGTTTGGGCAGCCCCAGGGTTACCAGCTCGCGTCGCAGTTGTGGGCCCAATTCGGGGATGCGGCCAGAGCCGAACGAGCCCGATCGCTCTACCAGACACGGCAACGTCCAGCGCGGTAACATGCCACCGTGGCGATCCCACATTCCTTGCGATTTGCGCTCCTGCTGGCTCTCGGCGTCTGCCTGACAGGCGACCATGCGCGCGGCCAGGCCCAGTTCCGCTCGGGCGTGGATCTGGTCCGGCTCGACATCAGAGTCACCGACGCCGCCGGACGCCCGATCACTGATTTGCGCGCGGACGAAGTGGTGGTGACCGAGCGCGGGGCCGACCGACCCGTGCTGCTGTTTCAGCGCATCACCGAGCCGGCAGAGACATTCGTGGATGAAGCCGCCCGTGCGCTGACCGCAGAGGTGGCGTCGAACCAGGCCTTCCCGCGCGGCCACTTGTATGTGCTCGTGTTCGATCAGGCCCACATCACGGCCGGCAACGAACAGCGCGCCCGGATGGCGGCCGAGCAGTTCATCCGCACCAAGGTCCGCCCGGCCGATCGCGTGGCCATTTACGCCGTCCCCGGGCCGGGCGCACGGCTCAGCTTCACGGCGGATCAACAACGTGCACTCGCCGCGCTCGAATCGATCCGCGGCTCGTATTCGCGCACCGCGTCCACACCGTTCGGCACGTTCCCGATCCACGAGGCACACCGCATCGTGCAGGGTGACGACCGCCTGATCACCGCGACGATCGAACGCATCAACCGGGACGGCACCGGCGACCTGCTGGGTCTGCCGACCGCTGCCAGTGGTCGCGGCGGTGGCTCCTTGTCCGATGACCCCGGCGTCGCGCGCCGCATCATCACCGAAAACGCGCGCATGGTCGTGAACCAGTCGGACGCTGAATCGCGGCAGTTTCTGCAACGGCTGGCCGAGCTGATTCGCAACCTGGCGGATGTCGAAGGGCGGAAGTCCGTCGTGTTGTTCTCGGAAGGGTTCTTCCAGGACAACCTCGCGCGTGAGCTGGACATCGTGGCGGCCGCAGCCGCGCAGACGTACAGCGTCTTCTACACGATTGACCTCAATCAACGTGGCCCGTCGATCACCGAAGCCTACGCGTCTGATACGTCCCAGGGCTCGGAGATTCAGGCGCGTCTCGCGCCCCTCGGCACGCTCGCGGTGGAGACCGACGGAGAATTGCTGGTGGATGGCTCGGCCCGCAGCGGCACACTGCTCACCCGGCTCGCGGCCCAGGCCCAGGACTACTACCTCGTGGGATTCGAACCCTCGGAAGCGGCCCGCAACAACCGCGGCGACTACCAGCGTGTGACCGTCAGGGTGACACGACCGGGCGCCAAGGTCAGCACCAGAACCGG
>CAZLJG010000053.1:11911-14595 GCA_964559545.1 uncultured Solibacteraceae bacterium
CCGGGGCGTGGCGCGTCCAGTTCTCGGTGCCGGCCGGGCAGTACCTGATGCGCGCCGTGGTGCGTGAACCTGGCGGGCTCGCCGGCAGCGCCGACCGTCGTGTGGAGGTCCGGCCCCTTGATACGCCCGATGTGGCGGTGAGCGATCTGATCCTCGGCACCAGCCCGGCGTCCATCCCCGTCCGCGCGCTGGCGCACATTGATGACGGACTGAGCGGACTGCTCGAGGCCTACGCGCGGGTGCCGGGCCAGTTGGGGTCGCTCAGTCTGACCGTGACCGTTCGGACCATCGACGGCACGCAGGCGCTGGCGTCGTACACCGCGCCCCTCCCGGCACCGGTGTCGCATCTCGACGGCTTCATGATCCGCGCGCCGTTCACGGTGCCCCTCACCGGCGTCGCACCAGGCAGCTACGTTGTTCACGCCACGCTCGTGGGCGGGAAGGGCGTGCTGGCGGACCGGACGCGGTTTGTGGACCTGGCGACCGGAACGGCCGGCCCGCCACCACCACGTCCGCTGCCGCCCCCTGCTCCAGTGGTGGAGCCGAAGGCGATCGTCGAAGGTCAACTCGGGCAGGCGCTCGTCGCGGAACTCCTGCAGCGATCCGCGGGTACAACGTTCGCGAGAGCGGCCGAAGACGCCGCTCGTGGAGAATGGGAACGCGCGGAAGCTGCCGTGCAAGGCTCCGCCGGAGATTCGAACTTTGTCGCGCAGTCAATCCGAGGCCTGTCCCGGTTCGTTCGCGAAGACTTTCCTGGCGCCGTGACCGCGTGGACACGCGCACAAGCAACGGAGCCTGACCACGCGTTGACGGCGTTTTTTCTGGGATGGGCGCAGGACCGGGCGGGGGACACCCGCGCAGCGCTCACGGCGTGGCGCGGCGCGGCGCACCTGGATCCGCTGATGGTCTCAGCACATCTGGCGCTCGCGGAAGGGTATCTGAAACTCCGGCAGCCGGATCTGGCGCGTCAGGCATTACGCGCCGGGCTGGAGTCACTGCCGGACTCAGCCGAACTGCTCGCGAAGCTGCGGCAGATCGAAGGGAGAGAGTAGTGCTGGGTGCAAGGGGCTGGGTGCTGGGTGCGGTGCTTGGTGCGGGGTGCTGGGTGCTGGGTGGGGTGCTCGGTGCGCAGCAGGCGCCGCCGCCACAACAACAACCGCCGACCTTCCAGGCCAGCGCCCAACTGGTGCAGGTTGATGCGCGGGTATTCGACCGCGATGGCCGTTTCGTCGACGACCTGACGATCGATGACTTCGAAATTTTTGAGCGCGGCGCGTCACAGCCGATCCGCGCACTGTTCTACATCGGTCCTCCTGCGGGCGCTCCCACCGCTTCCCCGCTGGTCAGCATGCGAGGACCGGCTAGCCTCACGCCCGGTCCGGCGGCAGCGGCCTCGGCGGCGGCAAAACAGACCTGGATTTTTGTGTTTGACCTGAATCACCTTACGCCTGGCAGCGGCTTCGAACGGTCGCGCGATGCTGTACGCACCTTCATCAAGGAGCAATTCCGCGACGGCGATCTCGGTGGCATCGTCGCCGGATCCCGCATGGTCAACAACCGGCTCACGAGCGTCCGCTCGGAACTTGAAGACGCGGTCGGCACCGTGAAGCCGCTGGCGGACCAGCGCTCGCGCATGATCGAGATGACCCGCGAATGGCCACGACTGCGCGACGAGTCTGAGGTCCTCGCGATCGCCCGCGAAGACAAGGACGCCATTCAGCGCGCAACAGTCCGCGCCTGCACGGACGACCCATCCGCGTGCCAGGCAACGCCGGCCGACATGATCGTGCGCGACAAAGCCCGCCGCATCGCGGGCGACATCCAGCGCGCCGGCAGGGACACACTCTCTGCGATCACCGGATTGGCGAGCGGACTGGCCCGAATCCCCGGTCCGAAGACGGTCGTCTTTCTCAGCAGCGGATTCGTCGTGCAGGAGGTCGAGTCCACCCTGCGCGCCACCGTCGGACAAGCGACCAGAGCCGGCGCGCGCATTTACGCGATCGACGCGCGGGGACTCAATCGGGGCGTCAGCGCCGACATCGGCGACCGGCCCACGGCCGAAAGCTCGACGTCCGCGCCCGCGCGGTTTGATATCGGCCTCGATGGACCAAACAGCCTCGCGGTGGACACCGGCGGCTTCTTCATCCAGAACGAAAACAACATCGGCCGCGCGTTGACACAAATCGCGGATGACGCCAACCGGTACTACGTGCTGGGGTACCAGCCGGAAGACCTGAAATTGGACGGGCAGTACAGGCAGATCGAGGTGCGCGTGAAACGACCCGGCGTCACTGTTCGGGCACGACGCGGTTATCTGGCGCTCCCGGCATCACAGTTGCTGGTGCCGCAGCCCATCAAGCGCTAGTGATGTGGACACGACCGCGCACGCTCCTCTTTGGAGGGGCTCTGATCATTCTCGCCATCGCCGCATGGCTGGTGACCACCCAACAGAAAGCCCGGCAGCCTCCACGGCACGTGGTCCTCATCACCCTCGATACCACCAGAGCCGATCGCATCGGCGCGTACGGGGCGAGTGGTGCGCGGACTCCGAACCTCGACGAGCTTGCAGCCCGCGGCGTGCGGTTTGACGATGCGGTGACGACGGCGCCGATCACGGGCCCGGCGCACGCGGCCATCTTCACGGGTATGTACCCGGCGAGATACGGCGTGCGTGACAACGCCAC
>CAZLJG010000054.1:0-14568 GCA_964559545.1 uncultured Solibacteraceae bacterium
GACCGTCAGGTGGTGAAGCTCACCGACCTGTGGTTCCACGGCGAGGTGCTCGCCGAGTTACGAGGTCAGGTGCGCGCGCTGGGGGCGGGGACTGTCTTTGATGTGGCGGATGCAAAAACGCGGTTCGGGGTGAGCCGCAAGTTTGCGATCCCGCTACTGGAGCACCTCGACCGGGAACACATCACCCGCAGGACGGGAAACAAAAGGGTGGTCCTGTAGTCCGGGGTCCAGGGTTCGGGTCCACGAGGTCCCGAGGTCCAAGGTCCCTGGACCTGCGTCTTAATGGTCGAGTTTCTTCGTGTCGTTCAGGCCTTCTTTGTTGGCGTCCTTGAAATTACGGATGCCTTTGCCGATGCCTTTGCCGAGTTCGGGCAGGCGGCTCGCGCCGAAGACCAGAATGATGATGAAGAGAATGATCAGCAACTCGGGCAGGCCGAGGGGACCAATAAGGGCAAACATGTGGCGATTCTAGCACCGTATTCAGGCACTGGTCTTGCACCGGCAACGGTTGTTGCATCCGATGCGTATACTTGTTGGGACACCTCATTATGAGCCAGAACGCTGAGTTCCCCGGGCCGGCCACTGCGAAGCCATCGATCCCCACAGGTGGATCGGGCGCGGTGCCAGGTGCGCCCGGTGTGGTGTCTCATGGCTGGCTGGCCGCCAAATCCGAGTTTTCCCACGCCGATGAACGCAAGATGGGGCGGGCCATGTCGGCCTCCATCGGCCTCCACGGTGGCGCCGTCCTGCTGATCGCGCTGATCCTGGCCTGGCGGCCACCGCCCCCGCCGCCGCAGGTCACGCCCATCGAAAAATATGATCTGACCTTCGTTCGCATGGATGGTCCAGGCGGCGGTGGTGGCGGTGGCGGCAATGAGTCAGTCGCGCCGCCGGCCAAGCTGGAACTGAAGCGCGTGGCGCCTGAGGCCCCGAAGGTGGTTGTCCCCGTCGAGACGCCTCCGGTGCCTCCGCCGCCGAGCATAATTCCGATTCGGACGGATGCCTCGTTGCCGGTGACATCAGGTGTGATCGCCGGACTGGCGGCGGCGCCGTCGTTGGGAACCGGCACAGGCGGTGGCGGCGGTTCAGGTCGCGGCACCGGGTCAGGGCCCGGCACGGGATCAGGCGTTGGCCCCGGCACTGGTGGCGGATTCGGGGGCGGCGCGTTCCGTCCCGGCTCCGGCGCAGACAATCCGGTCGTGATCAAGCAGGTCGATCCGAAATACACGCCCGAAGCCATGCGCGCCAAGATCCAGGGCATCGTCGAACTCGAAGCTGTGGTCGGCGTGAACGGACAGATCACCGAAGTGCGCATTCACAAGTCGCTGGACCGCGGGTTTGGCCTTGATGAAGAAGCGATGCGCGTGGCGCGGCAGTGGTTGTTCCGCCCCGCCCGCTTCAAGGGGCAGGCCGTGCCCATGGTCGTGATCATCCAGATGGAATTCCGGCTCCACTAAGCCCCGATTCACGTCTTCTGCTACGCTGACGCCCCATGTTTGACTGGTGGAGGGGCGCTGATCGAACCGCGCGCCGTGCGCTCGTGGCCGCATCCCTCGGCTGGATGCTCGACTCCTTCGACGTCATGCTCTACGCCCTTGTCTTGGTGGCCGTGCGCCAGGACCTGGGCATGGACGCGTCCACAGCCGGGTCGCTGCAATCACTGACATTGGTCGCGTCTGCGGTGGGCGGGCTGCTGTTTGGCGTACTCGCCGACAAGTGGGGCCGCACACGCGCGCTGATGCTCAGCGTGTTGCTGTATTCCGTGTTCACGGCGGCGTGTGGGTTTGCGCAGACCGTGGCGCAACTGGCGGTGTTCCGCATCTTCCTCGGGCTGGGCATGGGCGGGGAATGGGCGAGTGGCGCCGCGCTGGTCTCCGAGACGTGGCCCGCCGAGCACCGCGGCAAGGCGCTGGGGTTCATGCAGAGCTCGTGGGCGATCGGGTACGCGCTCGCCGCCATCGTCAACTGGATCGTGCAGGACCTGGCGGGGCTCGACTGGCGCGCCGTGTTTTTTGTCGGTGTGCTTCCGGCGTTGTACGCGTTCTGGGTGCGGCGCAACGTGGAAGAGCCCGTCATGTGGATGCAGGAACGGGCCAAACCGTCCCGCGTGTCCGTGCGTGAGGCGATGGCCGGGCCGATGCTGCGCGTCACCGTGGCCGTCACGTTGATGAACGCCTGCACGATGTTTGCGTGGTGGGGACTGAACTCGTGGATTCCGTCCTACCTGCGGGCGGGGGCGGATGCCGGCGGTATCGGACTCGCGAACGCGACGATGAACTGGTTCATCATCGTGATGCAGATCGGCATGTGGTTCGGCTACGTCAGCTTTGGCTACATCAGCGATCACCTCGGCCGCCGGCGGACCTACGTGAGCTATCTCGTCCTGGCGTCGGGGCTCGTGCTTGCCTATGCCTACACGCCGACGCCGTGGATGTTGTTGTTGCTCGGCCCGGTCGTGGCATTCTTTGGCACCGGCTACTTCAGCGGATTCGGCGCCGTGACCGCCGAGTTGTATCCGACGGCCGTCCGCGCCACCGCGCAGGGCATCACCTACAACGTCGGCCGCATCGCCAGCGCCGCCGCCCCCTGGATGGTCGGCGGAATCGCCCAGACCCACGGCTATCCGTCCGCCTTGTCCATCACCGCCGTGGCCTATCTGCTGGCGGCGGTCTTCTGGTTCGCCATTCCTGAGACCAAGAACCGGACCCTCTCCTAGGTCCCCTAGGACCCAGTGGACCCGAACCCCGGACCCTGGACCCGGGACCTGGACTCTTGGTCCTCGGTCCGTTGGTTCCCCGGTTATCATGTGCACGGTTCTCCCGGGGGATACATGAAGAAGGTCGGATTTGGTCTGGTGGCAGGGCTCTTTCTCACGGCCCTGACCCTGCGTGCCGGTGGTGTAGCCGAGCCAACGCCTGTGCCGGCGGCGACACCTGTGCCGATGGATCACGCGGCGCAGGACAAGGTCATCGAGCAGTACTGCGGCAGTTGCCATAACGACGACGACCTGAAGGGGGAGTTGTCGCTGGATGGGTTCAAGGCCGCGCAGGCGGGGGACCGGGCGGAGATCGCCGAGAAGGTCGTGCGAAAACTGCGCGCGGGCATGATGCCGCCGGCAGGATTTGACCAGCCGGACCCCGCGACGCGTGCGTCGCTGGTGGCGGGGTTGGAAGCGACGCTGGATGCAGCCGCGACGACGCCACCGCCGGGGCGACGGTCATTCCAACGGTTAAATCGCGCCGAGTATGCGGCGGCCGTCAACGCGCTCTTTGGTGTGGCGGTTGATGTGAACGCATTCCTGCCGGCCGACACCATCAGTGCCAGCTTCGACAACATTGCGGACGTGCAGATGCCGTCGGCGACGGTGATGCAGGGGTATTTGCGCGCAGCCGCGCACGTGAGTCGTGTAGTCCTTGGGGATCCCGCTGCGGACGCCGGGTCCACCATTTACGATGTGCCGCGCACGCGGTCGCAGCTCGATCGTGTGGAGGGTGCGCCGTTCGGCACGCGTGGTGGCACGGCGGTCGTCCATAACTTCCCGGCTGACGGTGACTACAAGTTTCAGATGTTGCTGCACGGCGCGCCGGAAGGCGAGTTGTACGGACGCACGGTCGGCCCGATTCATATCGAGGTGGCGATCGACGGCGCACGCGTGGCGCTCGTCAAAGTGGATCGCTGGATCTCCGAGTCGTCGCCGATGGGCTTGTCGGTCGTGACGGAGCCGATCGCGATCAAAGCCGGTGCCCGGCGCGTGTCCGCCGCGTTCTTGAAAGAGTTTGAGGGGGTGGTCGACGACTACATCAAGCCGGTCGAGCACACGTTGGCTGACACGCAGATCGGTCTGGGTTACGGCGTGACGACTGTGCCGCATCTGCGCAACGTGGCGATCACCGGGCCGTTCAACACGCGTGGCGTCTCCGACAACCCGACGCGTCGCGCCGTGTTGACCTGCCGGCCCACCTCGGCCGCCGAGGAGCTCCCGTGTGCGCGACAGATTCTCGAGCGCGTGGCTGCGACGGCGTATCGGCGTCCCGTGTCCAAGGCCGACGTGGACGAGTTGCTGCGCTTCTACACGCAGGGCGCGCAGAGTAAGCCCGGGGGCTTTGATGCAGGCATGCGCACGGCGTTGCAGGCGATGTTGTCGAGCCTGCACTTCCTCTTCCGGCTTGAAGAAGCGCCTGCCGCCGCCGCGTCAGGTGGCGTCTATCGTGTCAACGATGTGGACCTGGCGTCACGCCTGTCGTTTTTCCTGTGGGGCACGATTCCCGACAGGACGTTGATCGATCTCGCCAGCCGCGGCCAGTTGTCCAAACCCGATGTCTTCGAACAGCAGGTCAAGCGGATGCTCGCCGACCACCGGTCAGAAGCCCTGGCCACGCGGTTCGCGGCGCAGTGGATGCGACTGCAGGATCTCGACAAAGTCGAACCGGACGCTCTCGACTATCCCTACTTCGACGAGTCACTCGCGGAGTCGATGACACGCGAGACTGAGTCCTTCTTTGATCACCTCGTGCGTGCGGATCGGCCCGTCACGGAGTTGCTGACGGCGGACTACACGTTTGTGAATGAGCGGCTGGCGCGGCACTACGGCATTCCCGGTGTGGTGGGCCCGACGTTCCGCCGCGTGTCGTATCCGGACGCGACGCGCCGCGGCGTGCTCGGGCACGGCAGCATTCTCACTCTCACGTCCCATGGCAACCGCACGTCGCCCGTGTTGCGCGGCAAGTGGATTCTCGAAGTGCTGCTCGGCAGCCCGCCTCCGCCGCCGCCGCCGAACATTCCTGATCTCGAAGAAGCTGGGGATGCGAAGGACGGTCGCTTCCTCTCCGTCGCCGAGCAGCTGGCGGCGCATCGGGCGAACCCGGCGTGCAGTTCGTGTCACAACGTGATCGACCCGATCGGATTGTCGCTCGACCACTTTGATGTGGACGGCTCGTGGCGCATCAAGGACCGCGGCGTGGCCGTGCAGACGTCAAGCGTGATGTACGACGGGACCGCGCTCAATGGCGTCGCCGACCTGCGCGCAGCACTGCTGAAGCGCACGGACGTGATCACCACCCACTTCACCGAATCGCTGATGGCCTACGCGCTCGGCCGGCGCATAGAGCCACGCGACATGCCGACCATCCGGCGCATCGTGCGTGAAGCCGGCCAGAACAATTACCGGATGTCGTCCTTGATTCTCGGCATCACCCGCAGTGCGGCATTCAGCACGGCGTTCGCAGCAAGTCACTAGGAGCTGATCATGTTTCTGACTGGAAAACACCTCTCCCGCCGCACCGTCCTTCGGGGTCTTGGCGCCACCGTCGCATTGCCGATGTTTGATGCGATGGTGCCCGCCCGCTCGTTGTTTGCCCAGACGGCGGCAGGCAAGGCCGCGAACCACACCCGGCTGGTCTGTATCGAGCAGGTGCACGGCGCCGCGGGCTGCAGTGAGTTCGGCGCGTCGCAGTTCCTGTGGAACCCTGAGAAGGTCGGGCGTGGTTTCGACCTCTCCACCAGCAGTCTGAGTCCGCTCGAACCCTTCCGCGACTACCTCACCATCGTCAGCAACACGGACGCGCGGATGGCCGAAGCGCAGTCACCGGCCGAAGTCGGCGGCGACCACTTCCGGTCGAGTGCGGTCATGTATACGCATGCCCATCCGAAGCTGACCGAAGGGTCGGACGTGCGGGTCGGCACGTCGCTCGACCAGCTGTATGTGCAGCGGTTCGGGAAGGACACGCCGATTCCGTCGATGCAGATCAGCATCGAGCCGGTGGACCAGTCGGGCGGATGCGCGTATGGCTATGCCTGCGTGTATACCGACACCATCAGCTGGGCCGCGCCCGATACGCCGCTGCCGATGGTGCGCGACCCGCGGGTGCTCTTTGAGCAGTTGTTTGGTGTGGGTGGCACCCCGGAGCAGCGCGCGACGCAGCGTGCGACCGATCGCAGTATTCTCGACATGTTGCTCGGCCAGATGAACGGCCTGCGCAGCGAACTCGGTCCGGCCGATCGCCAGCGCCTCGACCAGTACGCGACGAACCTCCGCGAGATTGAGCAGCGGATTCAGCGCATCGAAGCCCGGAACACCAGCGGCGAAGAGCGCGCGCTGCCCGGCGCGCCGGCCGGCGTCCCCGACTCCTACGAGGAACACGTCAAGCTGATGTTTGACCTGCAGCTGCAGGCCTTCGTCTCCGACACCACGCGGGTGTTCTCGTTCAAGTTCGGGCGCGACGGCTCCGGCCGTGTGTATCCTGCCAGCGGCATCGACACCGGCTTCCACAACGCGTCGCATCACGGCACGGCCGAAGCGCGCATCCGTGAGTTCGCCGAAGTGAACAAGTTCCACGTCTCCGTGTTGCCCTACTTCCTCGAGAAGTTGAAGACGACGATGGAAGGCGAGGCGAGTCTGCTCGACAAGACGCTCATCATGTACGGTTCGCCGATGGCGAACGGCAACGTGCACAACCATCGCAACTGTCCGTTCATCATGCTCGGCAAGGGCAACGGCGCCCTCGAAGGCGGCGTCCACCTGAAGGCACCGGACAACACGCCGATGTCCAACGTGATGCTCACGATGATGCACCGCCTCGGCATGGACGACGTGAAGAGCTTTGGCGACAGCACCGGGGAGTTTGCGCTGTGAAGCGCCTTCTCGGACTCGTCGCGATCGTGCTGACAGCCACCTTGTCGGCGTCGTCGTTCGAAACGCCGGTGGCCGATGCGGCCATGCGTGGGGACGGGGCGGCGGTCAAAGCGCTGATTGCCGGTGGCGCTGATGTGAACGCCGCGCAGGGCGACGGGATGACCGCGCTGCACTGGACTTCGCTCAACGGTGATGCGGCGACGACCGCGCTGCTGCTGTCAGCAGGTGCAAAGGTGGACCCGCCGACGCGACTCGGCAATTACACGCCGCTGCACCTGGCCAGCTCCCGCGGCCACGTCGCGGTGATCACGCGGTTGCTTGATGGCGGCAGTATGGTCTCGGCAGTGACCGACACCGGCGTGCAGCCGATCCATCTGGCCGCGCAGGCCGGTGTGCCTGAGGCGATTACGACGTTGCTCGCGCGTGGCGCGGACGTCAACGTGCAGGACCGCACGCATGGGCGCACACCGTTGGTGTTTGCCGTGTCGCAGAATCGGCTTGAGGCCATGAAGGTGCTGATCGCCAAGGGCGCCGACATCCTGCGGCCGACGACCGTGATCGATTACGTCCAGCGCTCGCGCGCGGACTCGACCGAACGTGCCGAGCGAAATCGCGCGGTGACCGCGGCGACCGGCCGTCCCGTCGCAGAGATCCCGACGAACGATCCCGTGGCCACCGTTGGCGGTGGTCAGCCTGCGGCAGGCCGCGGGCAAGGTGCGGCAGGGGGACGTGGCCAGGCGCCGGGGGCGGGTCGCGCAGCGGGCGGCGGCCGGGGCGGCGGCGGAGCCCGTGGGCCTTCCGACATCGAGAACATCGGCAAGCAGGGTGGGTTGACCGCGCTGCATTACGCCGCGCGTGATGGATTCGCTGGCGCGGTGGACCTCTTGCTGGCGGCCGGGCAACCCGTGAACACGCCGACGGCCGGCGACAAGTCGAGCCCGCTGCTCGTGTCTATCGTGAACGGCCAGTTCGACATTGCGATGACGCTGCTCGACAAGGGCGCCGACGCCAATCAGCCGAATGACGACGAGATGGCGCCGCTGTTTGCGGTCATCAATACCGAGTGGGCCCTGCGCACGTGGTATCCCCAGCCGACCGCCGGGCATCAGCAGCGCACGTCCTACCTTGAGTTGATCAAGCGACTGGCGGCTGCGGGTGCGGATCCCAACGCGCGCGTGAAGTCCCACATCTGGCATGCGGCGTACAACGCCGGTCGCATGGGTGTGGAGTTCACCGGCGCCACGGCGTTCTGGCGCGCGGCCTACGCGCTGGATGTGGAGGCGATGAAGCTGCTGGTCTCCATCGGTGCGGACCCGCATGTGCCGACCATGACGTTTGGATCGGCGGCGCGCGCCAATGATCCGTCCGGACTGCCGGGTGTGCCCCCAGGTGGTGCGCACATTCCCCCGTTCCATGCCGCGAGCGGCGTGGGCTACGGCACGTCACGTGTCGCGCAGCAGCACCGGTACGTGCCGGATGGCTGGATGCCCGCGGCCAAGTACTTCCTGGAGGAACTCGGCGTGGATGTGAACATCCGCGATGCCGATGGTTTCACGGCGCTGCATCACGCGGCGGCGCGCGGCGACAACGAGATGATCCTGTATCTCGTGAAGAAGGGCGCCAACGTCATGGCCGTCAACCGGAACGGGCAGACGACCGTGGACATGGCGAACAGCCCCGAACAGCGCACCCAGCCGTTCCCGGAGACGATCAAGCTGCTCGAAGGCATGGGCGCCAAAAACAACCACAACTGTCAGGCCTGCAAGTAGCGCGGTGTCGCGTCCGTCGCCGAAGCTTCTGGGCCTCTGGCCGCTCCTGGTGCTCCTGGGTGGCGTGGGGATTTCCCATGAGCTCGCGGCGCTGCAACATCGCGGCGACTATGAACAACGCCGCGGGGAGACCCGCGCCGCGCTGGAACCGGTGCGCAGCGCCCTCAGCCGCGAGGTGTTTGGGGCCCTGAACCTGATGCAGGGCATCGCGAGCGTCGTGGCCGTCGATGGGGATCTGCCGGCGGAGAAGTTTCGCGCGTTGGCCACCGACCTGCTGCGTCGCAACACGGTCATCCGCAACATCGCCCTGGCCCCCGACAACATCGTCCAGTTGGTGTACCCCATCGAGGGGAACGAGCAGGCGATCGGGCTCGACTATCGGCAGAGTGCCGCGCAGTGGCCGAGTGTCGAACAGGCCATGCGCGGGGGGCGGATCGTCGTGGCGGGGCCGGTGGCGCTGGTGCAGGGCGGCCGAGGCGTGATTGGACGGTCGCCCGTGTACGTGCGTGATGGTGCGGGGGCGAGCCGGTATTGGGGGCTCACGTCCACCGTGATCGACTTTGATCGCCTGCTCGAGCAGACTCCGATCGGGATGCGCCCCGGACTCACCATGGCCCTGCGAGGCCAGGATGGCACCGGCGCACAGGGGCCGGTGTTCTGGGGGGAGTCCGCAGTCTTTGACGGCACGCCGGTCATCCTGGATGTCGCATTACCCACGGGCAGCTGGCAGCTCGCGGCGGTGCCGGTGGGTGGCTGGCCGGCCTTTCAGCCGGTGACATCCCTGTATTTCCTCGTCGGCACGGCGTTGTCATTCGTGCTGGCGTGGCTGGTCTTCGCCGTGTTGCGCGCGCAGGCGGCGCTGGCGCACCACACCGAAGAACTTGAACGTCGCGTGGAAGCCCGCACGGCAGAACTGCTGGTCGCCAAGGACGCTGCGGAATCGGCCGACCGGCTGAAGTCCGCCTTTCTCGCGACGATGTCGCATGAACTGCGGACGCCGATGAATTCGATCATCGGGTTCACGGGCATCCTCATGCAGCGCCTGGCCGGCCCGCTTAATGACGAACAAGTCAAACAGCTGGGCATGGTCAACAAGAGCGCGCAACATCTGCTGGCGCTCATCAATGACGTGCTCGACCTCTCGAAGATCGAGTCGGGCCAGCTCTCGATCGTGCCGGCGCCGTTTGACGCGCGCCAGCTCATCGAACGCGCGATCGCGACCATCCGCCCGCAGGTGGAAGGGAAGGGGCTGATCCTCGAAGCGACGATCGCGCCCACGGTGGGGACGTTCGTCAGCGACGCACGACGTGTCGAACAGGTGCTGCTGAACCTGCTTTCCAACGGCGTGAAGTTCACCGAGCGCGGCCATGTGCGCGTGAACGCGGAGATGTCCTCTGACCACATCGTCATTCGTGTGTCGGACACCGGCATCGGCATCCGGTCTGAAGAGGTCGCGCGCCTGTTCCGGCCGTTTTCCCAGCTCGACATCGGGCTCGACCGGCAACACGAGGGCACCGGCCTCGGTCTGTCCATCTGCCGGCGGCTGGTGGACCTGCTTGGGGGGACGATTCACGTGACCAGCACCTGGGGGCAGGGCAGCACGTTTGTGGTGGACCTGCCGCCCCTGACCGGACCTGCGGGGGCTACAATGGCGCACCCCAGTGCCCCACGGCCTTCCGTTTGATCTGCCAGCCACGCTGAGCGGCTTCACCGCCGAGTTCATGACGACGGTGCTTCGGCACCGGGGATTGATTGCGTCAACCAATCGTGTGGTGCGCATGGATGAAGCCGGCGTCGGCATGACGGCCGGCTATTTCAGCGCCCTGAAGAAGGTGACCTGTCACTACGCGGAGCCGACACCGGCGGCCACGCGATTTGTGATCAAGACATGGCCGGATCTCGAGATCATGCCGGCCGAGACCATCCGCAGGTATTTCAAGCGCGACATTCAGGGCTACGCCGCGTTTGGGCCCGAGGAGTTTTATCCGCATCCTGACGTCGTGCTGGCCGCCTTCGACGAGCCCAGGAATCGGTGGGCGCTCGTCATGCACGACGCTGATGACTCTGCGACGCACAAGGTGCACGAATCCGAGCTGACGTTTGATGAAACGGCTGCGTTGATTCCGAAATTGGTGGACCTGGCCGTCCGGTGGGAAGGCTGTCACGCGGGGCCGCTCGCCGCGCGTCTCGACGCCATCGGCGTGGACATCTGGTCGTCGCCGGCCAATCTCGATCAATATCGCGCGGTGATGGCCGAGGGTGCGCCGTTCCTCGACAAGATGCTGGCGAATCCGTCGTGGATGTCGCCGCCATGGGATGCCTGCCTCGGGCCGAACTTCGTCATGGAGTTCACCAAACGCTACGACGCGGTGTTTGCGTTAGTGGACCCGGCGAATGGCGCGACGTGCACACTCAGTCACGGTGATTTCCGCGGCGACAATCTGTTCCTGGCGCCCCCAGGGCCGTCGTGCCCGCACGGCTGGATGGTCATCGATTTCCAGTTGATGTTCCGGGGCCCGGTGCCCTCCGACCTGGCGTTCCTCATGAACAGTGGATCGGTGCTGCCCGAGGTCTACAGCGGCGAGGGGCGTCGGCGCATTCTGCGGATGTTCTACGACGCGTTCATGGCGCGCACCCGCCGCTATCCCACGTATACCTTCGACCAGTTCGAACGGGAATACCTGGTGATGTCCACAATCCTCTTTGTGTATTTCATCGGGATGGGGGCGGCGTACTGGCACGCGGGTGCGTTCAAGAACCAGCTGGCCGCGCGCGTCGAATTGGGCAACGCGGGTGCGACTGAGGCGGACCTCACGAAGGAAGAACGCCGTCAGCGCATGTGGTGGCGGAAGGTGCACACCAACCACCGCGAGACGTTTGCCGCGTGTGGGCTGCGCGACCTTGTGCAGTCACTGCCGGTGAATGTGCCCGCACCGGTGTTCGCAGAACTGCCGCCGCACCTCAGGTAGGGCGGGCCTGAAGGCCAGCCCCACAACCCCGGCGGAAGTCGTCGAGCCGGCCGGCGTCGGCGAGCACGCCACGGAGTTGTGAGGAGAGCGGGTACGCAAACAACATGCTGAGGAGCTGCGGGTCGCGTTCGAGCGCGGCGCGCTCGGTCAACGCGATGGCCTCCTTCGCGAGCCCCGCCGTTGCCGCAACGGACGCCCACAGGGCTGGCGACACCCATTGCGTGTCGGCCCGCTTGACCAACTCATCAAACAACATCCGCGCTTCGGTGTCTTTGCCGCAGTTGGCAAAGGTCGCGCCCAGCACCATCATCACAAACGGATGGCGTCCTGACACCATAAGCGCCGCGTGTCCCGCCGCAATGGCCTCAGGATAACGGCCGGCAAGCGAGTAGCTCATCAGCAGCGTCCAGTACGGCATGAACGACTCGGGCTCCAGGGCGATCGCGGTCAGGGACTCGGCGATCGCCTCGTCATGCCGGCCGCTGAAGGCGAGCTGCGCGGCCCAGACACGATGGTTGTAGCCGAACAACGGGTCGTGTTCGACGACGCTGCGCATGAGATCAACGGCTTCGTCGAACCGGCCTTCGATGAACGACAGGACCCAGAGCGAGTACCACGCCACGGCCTGCGGATAGTTGGGATTGAGCTCCAACGCATGCAGGAATTCCCGTTTCGCAGCCGGGAGGTCGAAGTCGTGCACAAGGGTTGCCATCGCGAGGGAGCAGCGTGTTTCGGTGAGCGAGCCGTCGAGTTCCACGGCCTTGAGTGCGGCCGCTTTGCCCTGAGCGAGTGGGGCCCGTGACGCAATGAGGCCGTAGTGGCCGAGCGCGATGCACCCATCCGCCAAGCCGGCCCACGACAACGCGTACTTCGGGTCGAGCGCCACGGCCTCTTCAAAACACTTGATGGCTGCCGGAATCATGCGCCCGCGTTTGTAGAGCAATGCACGGCCCTTGAGATAGGCCTCGTACGCGTTCAAATCGCGGGTGGCCCGACGGACGAGCGGCTTCTCCGTGTTGTCCACGAGCGCAATCTGGAGACGATCGGCGATCGTGCGCGCGATCTCGTCCTGCACATCGAAGATGTCCTTGAGTTCCCGGTCGTAGCGCTCGGACCACAACTGATAGCCGTTGCGGGTGTCCACCAGCTCGGCGGTGATGCGCAGTCGGGTGCCGGCCTTGCGCACGCTGCCTTCGAGCACCGAGCCGACCCGGAGCTTTCGGCCGACATCCCGGAGGTCCACCGGCTGGCCCTTGAAGAAAAAAGACGAGCCGCGGGCCGCCACACGAAGCTCCTTAATCTGGCCCAGCGTGTTGATGATTTCCTCGGAGATGCCGTCCGCCAGGAACTCGTTCTCGGGGTCGGCGCTCATGTTGGCGAACGCGAGCACCGCGATGGACGGGCCGTCACCGCCACCCGCACCCGTGGCGTCGGCCGTGCCGCTGCGCCAACTGCGGAGATCCTCGGTGAGGCTGTTGACTGTCGGATAGCGCTGGTGGCGGTCCGGCGCGAGTGCGCGAGCCGCAATGAGATCGAGCGCGTGGTCGGTCAGGGCCTGCCGCTCCGTGCCGTCGGGAGGCGGCCGATCGCCCGTCAACATTTCGTACAGAACGACGCCGAACGAGTAGATGTCGGTGCGATGGTCCACTTCGTGCCCGCGCATCTGTTCGGGAGACATGTACGCGAGCGTGCCAACGGCGACGCCACTGTGGGTGAGTTCCTCATGGCCCACGAGTTTTGCGAGCCCGAAGTCGAGAATCTTCGCCGTGCCGTCCGTCAGCACCATCACGTTCGCCGGCTTGATGTCTCGGTGCACGATGCCGCGCGCATGTGCGGCCATCAGGCCCTCGCCGATCTGCAGGGCGATGGTCACCGCTTCATCGGGAGGCAACACCCCTCGGGCGATGCGCTGCTTCAGCGTTTCGCCCTCGTAGTGCGCCATCACCAGGTACAGCCGGCCATCCTCAAGTTCATTGATGTCGTGGACGGTGCAGATATTCCGGTGGTCGAGGGCCGACGCCGCCTGTGCTTCCTGCCGGAAGCGCTGCTTGGCAATCGCGTTCTGCGTCAGGTTCGGGGGCAGCAGCTTGATGGCGACGGTGCGTTTGAGTCTCGAGTCGATCGCCCGATAAACCACGCCCATGCCGCCACATCCGAGCTGGGCGACGATTTCGTAGGGGCCGAGTGTCGCGCCTGGCGCTGGGGACATCGCGGACTACTTCCGCGCCCGAATCGTGACCCGATAGTGGTTCTCAGCGTTGAGGTTCACAAACGCCACAAACACACGACCTTCGCGCGTGCGGCCGACCGTGCCCGACTGCGAGACGCCGGAGACTTCCCAGCCCGCGGGCAGGACCACCGTATTGCGGAGGCCGTGCAGCTCCCGGTCGAAGACCAGTTCACCATTCACGAGCTGGTAACCGTCGGTGCCCGTGCCGGTCACGCGCAGGTGGGCACTCTGCTTGTCGTTGGTGATGGGCACGCCGAGTGTCACACGGGTGACCGCGCCGGCCTTGACGGGTGTCAGCGCGGTGGCGGTGTCGAGGTCGACCACCTTCAGGTTCGACAGCGGGAGATAGTTCAGGATGTCGATCGTGGCGGTCGCGCCCTTGCGCGGGTCGCTGTAGGTCTGTTCGACCGAGAACATGCCGGTCTCCGGCGCGCCGAGGTCGTACAAGGTCTTGATGTCGTCGAAGAACACGTCCTTGTAGGGACTCGGCGTAAAGGCCGCAGTGGTCTTCTTCGCATGAATGGTCAGGTTGTTGGCCTGGCCGCTCGGATTCGCAAAAGCCAGTTTCAAGCGCCCATCCGGCAGTGTGGACATCTGCGCGGCGACGTTCGAGGAAACGAATGCGTAACCCTTTGGAAGGACAACGCCGAGGCGATACCCACTGAGACTGCGCACCCACGTGATGGCGTCACCGCTGACCTGGTAGGTGCGCGCGTCGGTATAGGTCTTGTAGATGAGCACGCGACCGATGCCGCCCTCGGGCACCGGGAAGGGCAGCGTCGCCCGGATGGCGTATTGACCGTTGGTGCCAAGGTCGTAGGTGAACTTCACTGGCTGACCCGTGCGTGGGTCAAACACGGAAATATTGGTGCCCATGCTGCCGGCGCGTGTGGCATTGGTGATCTCGGTGGCACCCGCGCGTGCACTCTCGAGCAGGTACGTGATGGCAAAGGCCTCGGAGCCGGGCTC
>CAZLJG010000055.1:0-1400 GCA_964559545.1 uncultured Solibacteraceae bacterium
CGGCTCGATGGAGAGGCCGAGGCCCACTTCCGTCGGTGCGTCAGGCTCCGGCGTCTCCTCCGGACGTTCGTTGCCGGCGGCTTCGATTTCCGTCGCAAGGTCCAGCTCTTCGATCGTCACATTCAGCGTGAGGGGCTTGCCGCCTCGCACAACCTTGAGCGGAACCTTCGTGCCGGGAGCCGTACGCGTGACCATGTTGATCAGGTCGTCACTCTTGCTCACGGGCTTGCCGTTGTACTCAACGACGAAGTCGCCCGACTTCACGCCCGCCAGGTCCGCCGGTCCCTTCGGATTGACCTGTGAGATCAGCGCTGCACCGGTCGTCGGCAGTCCGAGATCGCGCAAGTCGGCCGCGCTGATGGGCTGATTGGACACGAAGACACCGATCCGCCCGCGCACGACCTTGCCGCCGCGCAGGCCGGTGAGAATTTCTTTGACCGTGTTGATGGGCACCGCGAAGCCAATACCAATGTTGCCGCCGGAGCGGTCGGAGATGATCGCCGTATTCACGCCGACCACTTCACCCCGCACGTTGAGCAGCGGACCGCCAGAGTTGCCGCGGTTGATCGCAGCATCCGTCTGAATCATCGGCAGGTCACGGCCCTGCACCGGGCGAAGTTCGGCGTCCGTTCGACCCACCGCGCTGACCACGCCGACCGTGACTGTGTTCGTGAAACCAAACGGGCTGCCGATCGCCATGACCCAGTCGCCGGGCCCGAGCTGATCGGAGTCACCAAACTTGGCTTCGGTCAGGGGTGTTTCCGGCATCTCCGTCAACTGAATCAATGCGCTGTCGGTCAGCACATCGCGGCCGACGACCTTCGCCGAGAGCCCAGACTCGAGGCCGTTCGGATCCATGCCGTAGAGAAACACTTCAATGCTCGACGCGTCTTCCACCACGTGGTTGTTCGTGAGGATGAAGCCGGCCTTGTCGATCACAAAACCGCTGCCGCCACCTTCCGCGGGGGGCAACTGCTGCTGCGGGGCCTGCTGACGCCCACGGGGCTGTCCGGGCATCTGGAAAAACTCTTCCAGGAGGCCACCGCCACCGGGGGCGCCGCCACGACCGGCGCGGCGCTCGGTGCGGGTCCGGATGCTCACCACCACCGGATTCTGCGACGAGGCGATGTTCCGGAACGTGGACGCATCAAGCGGCCCTTCCAGCGGCGCGCTGTTGGTGGCCGGAATATTGACCGTGCGCGCAAACGACGCGGGCGTCAGATCGAGGTGTGACGCGATCACCATGCCGGCCGCCAGCGAGGCGACGGCGATCAGGAAACCATAGAAGAACGTAGCCTTACGGTTCGACATTGCCTTCAGCTCCCAACCTTGTGGAATATGTGGCGCCGACGGGCGCCAAAATCAGGGTATCAGCAGTATACCCAACCGGTAGGACGGCC
>CAZLJG010000055.1:1500-14313 GCA_964559545.1 uncultured Solibacteraceae bacterium
TCGCGGCAGTACCGCTCGTCGCCACGGGGTTCGACGACGTCCTTGGCGCTGCAGAGCGCGCAGCGGATGGGTTCCGTCCCTTTTCGAGCCATTTCGTCAGTGGTCCAATTCTATCGCTTGAACGCAGGCGCGTACGCCCGTTCGATGTAGTCCTTCAGCATGCGGCGCGTGCTGAACTGCGGGGTTACTGTGGCGATCGACTGGCGGACGATGGCCAGCCAGCGCGTGGGCATGTTCTTCGGGCCGCGCGCATAAAACGCCGGAATGACCGACTGTTCGAGCAGGTCATACAGCGCCGCGGCATCCGCGTCGTCCACGGCTCCCTGGTCGGTGGTCGCCGCGCGCCCATCGATCAGCCAGCCGTTGTCGCCGGCGTAGCCTTCGGCCCACCAGCCATCGCCAATGGAGAGGTGCGGCACGCCGTTCATCGCGGCCTTCATACCTGAGGTGCCGGAGGCCTCCAGAGGTTTCCGCGGGTTGTTGAGCCAGACGTCGCAGCCCTGCACGAGCAAATGGGCGACGTGCAGATCGTAGTCATCCACAAACGCGATGCGCCCGCCGAATCGGGAGTCGAGCGCGTGACGGAAGATCTGCTGCAGATGGTGTTTACCCGCTTCGTCGGCCGGGTGAGCTTTGCCGGCAAACACAAACTGCACCGGGCGTCGCTCGTCGTTCACGAGTCGCGCCAGGCGATCGACGTCGCGGAAGATCAGGTCCGGACGTTTGTAGCCAGTGAAACGCCGCGCGAATCCGATCGTGAGCGCCTCGGGGTCGAGCATCGCTCCGCCTGCGACCGCGCGCGAGGCGCCCCCATCTTCCGCAAAACGTTCGCGCGCCCGTTCGCGCACAAACTGGAACAACGAGTTGCGCAACACCTGTCGCGCAGCCCACAACTCGTCGTCGGGAATTTCGTTGAGGCGGAGCCACAACTCGGGTTCGTCGTACCGGTCGCGCCACTGCGCGCCGAGATGGCGATCGAAGAGGCGGGCAAGGCCGCCGGCGACCCAGGTCGGCACGTGGACGCCGTTGGTGATGGCGCCGACGGGCCGGTCGCCGACCGCCAAGTCGGGCCACAGCGGCGCGAACATCTCGCGCGTGACCTCGCCGTGCAGCTGACTCACGGCGTTGATTGCGCCGGCCGAACGCATCGCCAGCGCGGTCATGTTGAACTGTGGACCCGCGCCGTTGTCGTAGGTGCCCAGCGCGAGGAAGTGGTCACGCTCGGCGCCCATCGAACCCCAGCAGCCGGCGAGGTGTTGTTCGACCAGATGGAACGGGAACGCGTCGTGACCGGCGGGGACCGGCGTGTGCGTGGTGAATACGGTGGACCGCCGCACTTCGACGAGCGCGTCCTCCCACGACGTGTCCGCCGCGAGCAGGTCGCGGAGCCGCTGCAGGATTACAAACGCCGCGTGGCCTTCGTTGAGATGCCAGACTGCCGGCGTGAGCCCGAGCGCCCGCAGTGCCAGGACGCCGCCCAGGCCAAGCACGATCTCCTGTTGAAGACGCGTGTCCTGTCCGCCGCCATACAACCGCGCGGAGAGTTCGCGATCCCACGGCTGGTTCTGTTCGAGGTCGGTATCGAGCAGGAGCAGGCGCACGCGACCGAGGCGCACTTCCCAGACTTGTACCAACACCGTGCGCGTGCCGAGTGGCACCTGCACGACGCACGGCTTGCGATCCCGCGTCTGCGCGCGCTGCACCGGGGCGTTGGCCCAATCGATGCGTTCGTACTGTTCCTGCTGCCACCCTTCGGGCGAGACGCGCTGGCGGAAATACCCCTGCGGGTACATGAATCCGACACCGATGAGGGGGATGCCGAGGTCGCTGGCTTCCTTGCAGTGGTCGCCGGCGAGTACGCCGAGGCCGCCGGCATAGATCGGCAGCGACTGGTGTACCGCAAACTCGGCCGAGAAATACGCGACGACGTCTGTGGTGCTGGCAGGCACCACGCTGTGCCACCATGTGCGCGGTTGCCCGTTACCGGTGTGGCCGTTGCCGCCGCGCATCAAATCGAGCCCGGAGACCGCGCGATCGTACACGGCGAGCAGGTCGGCGTCGTTGGCGGCGCGCGCCAGCGTCTCCCCGTCCATCAGGCGCAACATCAGCACCGGGTTGTGCCGCGTCTGCTGCCACAGGCGATAGTCGAGCCGGCGAAACACTTCGCGCGCGGGACTCCAGGTCCAGGACAGGTCCATCGCCAGTTCGTGCAGGCGGGACAGGCGTTCGGGGAGAGCGGAGAGATCAGGTGGTGTCATGCAGTTACGATCGAGCAGAAACGCGAGAGATCAATGTTGCCGCCGGACACGATGACCACAATCTTCTTGTGGCCCGCGTCGCGCACCCGCGGCGAGAGGGCGGCGGCGATGGCACACGCGCCCGCGCCTTCCGCAATGATGTGACACCGTTCCGCCGCGAGGCGCATCGCACGGCCGGTCTCGTCGAGTGAGACGACGACCGACGCGTCCACCCACTGTTGCAGCAACGGCCACATCGAGGGCAGCACCGATTTGCCGCCCGCGCCGTCCACGTACGAGGCCGTCCATGCGTCGAATCGTTCGGGACGACCAGCCGCCATGGAGACCGAGAGCGGCGCTGCCGTCTCCGGTTCCGCCGCGTACACCTTCACGTTCGGGCGCGCGGCCCGCATGACGCAGCCCACACCGGCGAGCAGCCCGCCTCCGCCAATCGAGGCGACCACGGCGTCGACATCCGGGACCTGATCGAGAATCTCGAGCGCGCACGTGCCATTGCCGCTGATGAAGTCGTCGTCGTCAAACGGATGCACGAAGCGGCCCGTCATGCGATCGGAGCGATGTTCCTCGACGGCGCGCCAGCATTCCTCGTAGGGGGCGCGGTGGATCGTCGCGCCGAGACGTTCGATGTTTGCGATCTTGGTCGCCGGCGCGGTGTCCATCACCAGCACCGATGCCTTCGCGCCTGCTTCACGCGCAGCCAGCGCCACGCCTTGCGCCGCGTTGCCCGCGCTGACCGTCCAGACGCCCTGCGCCAGAGCGTCGGGAGATAACTTCGCGACCGCGTTGGCCGCGCCGCGCAGCTTGAACGACCCGATCGGCTGAAAAATTTCCAGCTTCAGGAAGATCTCTGGGCCGCCACGCGCAATCGGGTCGAGCCGGATCATCGGCGTTCGGACGGCGACCGAGTACACCCGTGTGGCGGCGTCCTTGACGGTTTCCAGCGAGATGGCACGAGCAGGGGCGGACATCAGAATTACCAATCCTATCAGGTGGCCGGATGTAAACTTGGCGCCGACGGAGGGGACGTAATGAACAGGCGCGATTTCATGGCTGCGACGGCCGCAGCGGGCGTGGCGGCAGCCACAGGCCCGATCGTCCGGGCAGCCGGAGCGGACCCGGGCGTCAATAAGGCCCCGGAGGTGCGAGTGCAGAACAGTGTGCGACCGGTCGTGATTGCCTCGGCCAATGGCCAGACGCGTCGGAATGGCGGCACGAAAAACTGCGTGGAGACGGCCTACGAAAAGATGATGGCGGGCGAGGACGTCCTCGACGCCCTGATCGCCGGCGTCACCATCGTCGAACTCGATCCAGAAGATACCAGTGTTGGCTACGGCGGCCTGCCGAATGCCGATGGCGTGGTGCAACTGGATGCGTCGGTGATGCACGGCCCGAAGAAGCGTGCGGGCGGCGTCGGCGCGCTGGAAGGCGTGCGCACGGCCGCGGCGGTCGCCAAGGCCGTCATGGACCACACTGATCATCACCTGATCGTCGGCAAGGACGCCCAGGTGTTCGCCCGCAACATGGGCTTCACCATCGAGGCGGACCTCAACACGGAACGGTCGCGCGGCCTCTGGCTCGAGTGGAAGCGACGCACTGATCCGCTGCGCTATCTCGATCCGAATCGGCGCGAGAAGGCGATGGGCGACGTCATGATGGCCATGGTCGCTGAAGGGCTCGTCGACGAGAACCACATCTACGGCACGATCAACTGCAACGGCGTCAACGCCAAGGGCGAAATTTGCGGCGTGACGACGACCAGTGGTCTGGCGTGGAAAATTCCGGGCCGGCTCGGTGACTCACCAATCCTGGGAGCCGGTCTCTACGTGGACGGGGAAGTGGGCGCCGCCGGATCCACAGGTCGTGGCGAAGCCAATCTCTTCAGCCTGGCCTCCATGTTGATCGTGGAGGAGATGCGCCGGGGCAAACATCCCAAGGATGCCGGCATGGAGGCGTGCCGACGCATTCAGCGCAACACCATCGAGCGCCGACTGCTCAACGACCGCGGGCTGCCGAACTTCAACATCAACTTTTATGTCGTGAACGCCAAAGGGGAACATGCCGGCGTCGCGTTGTATTCGCGGAATGGACAGTACGCCGTCTGTGACGCCAAGGGCGGGCGCCTGGAGTCCGTCGAACCACTGCTCGAAGGTATCGCGTAACGCGGAGAGAAGGAACGGGAACATGAAAAAACATCTGTTGACAACGATCGGAGTGGCGCTCTGCGCCGTGTTGGTGTGGACGGCCACGACTGGAACACAGGGACCACAGATGCCCGGTGGCGACAACCCGACGATGTATCGGGTGGGCGGGGGACATCGTGATGGCCCCTCCGTGTTTCCTCGGTCGAACTACACACAGATGAAGCCGCTGGTCGAAGGCCAGGTGGACTTCAAGCACTTCCACACCTATGAAGAGGCCACGGCGATCCTGCGCAAGTGGGAACGTGAGTATCCCAACCTGGTCGAGGTGTACTCGGTCGGTCAGTCGCTTGAGGGCCGTCAGATCTGGCAGATGACGCTCACGAACAAAAAGACGGGTCGTCACACCGACAAACCCGCCATGTTCATTGAAGGGGGGCGGCACTCTGGGGAGATCTCCGGCATCGAAGCGACCCTGTACTTCGCGAATCATCTGATCACCAACTACGGCAAGGACCCGGCGATGACGAAGCTGGTCGACACCAAGACCTTCTACGTCAAGCCGCACAACAACCCGGATGGCGCGTCGTTGTATCACTACACGGCGCAGACGCTGCGGTCGTCGGTGCGTCCGATGGATAACGACGGCGACGGGCTGTTTGATGAAGACCCGGGCGACGACCTCGACGGCGATGGGTTCATCCGGCAGATGCGTCAGTTTGTCGGCCCCGGCAAGGGCAATGCGAACGTCGACAAGCGCGATCCGCAGGGCCGTCTGATGCAGAACGTGCCGATGGGCCAGGGCGAGTACCTGATGTTCACCGAAGGGTATGACAATGACGGCGACGGCCGCGTGAATGAAGATGGCGTCGGCGGCCTTGACCTGCATCGCAACTACCCCGAGAACTGGCGCCCGGAGACGGAAGCGAGCGGTCGCGGCTGGACGCAGGGCGGCGCAGGTGCGTATCCACTCTCGGAGCCGGAGACCCGCGCGGTGTTCGACTTCCTGATTCGCCATCCACACATCGGTGTTGTGCAGTCGCTCGACACGTCGGTGCCGATGATTCTGCGTGGACCGTCCACGTCGAAGTCGGAGGAATCGGTGTTTCCCGAAGACCTCGTGTACCTGAAGAAGTTCGACGCGAAGGGCCTCGAGATCACCGGCTACCCGTGGGCGGGTGACACCTACTGGAACTACTCCAACCGCGGTCGCGGTGGCGCGGCGCCGAGTCCTGATGCGCCCGGCTCGCCGCTGTTCGGCCATGGTCCGGACTTCGGCTATCTCTATTACGGCGCCATTTGGTACGGCAATGAAATCTGGGACGGCGGCCGCCTGCCCGAAGCCGACGCGGACGGCAACGGCCAGTCCGACGACCTCGAGCGCCTGCAGTGGCTCGACAAGAACCGCCCCGGCAAAAACGACTTCCAGCCTTGGACAAAGGCCACACATCCGACGATGGGCGCGGTTGAGGTCGGGGGATGGAATCCGAAGTTCTGGTCGCAGAATCCGCCGCCCGAGATGCTCGAGAAGTGGGCGCGCAACGAAGCCCTCTTCAACATCTATCTGGCTGAGCAGATGGCGCAGGTGAAGATCGTTTCCGCCAACACCAAGCCCGGCGCTGATGGCGCCACCGAGCTCACGGTCGTCGTCACCAACGAAGGCGCGTTGCCGACGGCGCTGGAGATTGCGAAGCGCGTGAAGATCGTCCGTGAAGACAGCGTGGCGATCGACTTCGCGGCATCACAGACCGTGACACGTGTTGGCCAGGCCGGCGGCGGTGGCGGCGCAGGTCGTGGTGGTCGTGGCGGATTTGCCGGTCGTGGCGGCGCCGCTCCGGACCCCAACGCCCGTCGTCGCACGGCCGAAGGCGTCGGCTGGCTGAAGCCGGGTGAAACACGGACGCTCGCCTGGACCATCCGCGGTGCCGGCCCCGTCACCGTGACGATCGGATCCACCCGCGGCGGCACGGACTCGCGGACGGTCGAGATCAAGTAGGGTCAGGCCTTCAGGCCGACCGCTATTTTCCAATGGCCGACAACGGCAGGGCCCGCACGGTCCTGCCGTTGGCGGTCACGTCCACGGCCTTGAGGAGCGAGTTGTAAATCGCTTCTTCCGTGGCGTCCATCGCCGCTTCAAAAAGTCCCGAGACCGCGTCGGTTGGCAGGAACGTCCTGGCCTGTGGGCCATTCGTGGCAGTGACGCGGTTGGTAGCTGCGGTTGAAAACGCGATGGCGTAATCGCCGGATCCATTCGAGAACGTGGATCCGGTGCGCGCCATCGCGAAGACCGCGCGCGCGGCGAGTCGCTCCAGGTCACGCGCATCAAGCGGCGCATCGGTCGCGACGATGATCATGCAGGACCCGTCAGCATCCTGCGCCCACGTTGTTGGCGCCCCACCAGCGCGACCCGGTGTGTGCGTTCTCCAGACCTGACGGCCATCAATCGTCAGCCGTCCTCCAAAGTTCGACTGCACCAACACGCCCACGGTCCATGACGGACCTTGCGCACCCTGTCGCACCACGCGCGATGACGTGCCGATGCCACCTTTCCATCCGAATGCGATCGTGCCAGTGCCTGCGCCGACCGCGCCTTCGGCCACTGGGCCTGACGCCGCGCTGGTGATCGAGGCGAGGACATGTTCCCGCGTGACAGGAAGACTGCGGATGTCGTTCAGCCCACCGTCATTGGTTTCACCCACCAGCGCATTCACCGAACGCACGTTGTCGTTGCCCGCCTGCGCCAGCGTCCACCGCACCACCGCCTCAACGGCCGTGCCGACCGCCAGTGTGTTGGTCAGCACGATGGGGCTTTCGATGGTTCCGAGTTCTCGCACCTGGGTTGATCCCGCGAGTTTGCCGAAGGCGTTGCCGATGAAGACGGCCCCCGGCACCTTGTCGCGAAACAGATTGCCGCCATGCGGCATCACGGTGGTCACGCCCGTCCGCACGCGATCGCCGTCGATCACCGTCGTCTGGCCGACCCGCACATCAGGCACGTCCGTGATGGCATTGAGTGCCCCGGGCGTTCCCGCACCAGGCGCAATCCCCAAATCCCTCGCCCGCGGCCGATCCTGAGCAATGACCGACGAAACAACCAGCAAACTGAACGCGGCAGCAGCAATTCTCATTTGGACCTCTGGACCTCTGGACTCCTGGACCCCTGGACCCCGATAATAGCCGCGACTTCCCCCTGTGTATCTACGAGGAGCATCTATGAGTAAGCGGCTGATTCGGCAAATGGCCAGCGTCATCACGGTGATGACGGTTGTGGCGGTGTGGGCGTGGACGCCTGTGAGCGTTGGCGCGCAGGCCCCGGCGAAACGACCATTGGGGTACGACGCGGTGGATTACTGGCGGTCCATTGCCGGCACCCGGCTGTCGGATGACGGTCAGTGGCTCGCGTACTCGGTCACGTCGCAGGCGCTGGATGGCGAACTGATTGTGCGCAATCTTGCGTCGGGCCAGGAGTTCCGTCATCCGCGTGGCACAACGCCGAACTTCACGCCGGACAGCAAGTTCGTGCTCTTTACCATCGTGCCGGCAAAGACGACCGACGATGATGCGACGCCGGCGGCAGGAGCGGGCGCGCCTGCGGCGGGTGGCGAAGGCGAAGGGGCTGGTGGTGCCGCGGCAGCGAATCGCAACGTCGCCGGCATCATGGCGCTGCCCAGTGGGCAGGTGACGACGGTGGAGCAGATTTCAGCGATTCGGCTCGCGCCGGAGTCGTCCACGTGGGTCGCGCTGCACAAGGGCCGCGCGCCCGCGGCCGGTGGCCGCGGCGGTCGTGGCGGTGCGGGTCGTGCGGGTGGGGCCCCTGCCGCGACGCCTCCTGCGACACCTGCTGCGGAGGGACAGGCTCCGGCCGCTGCGGGCCGTGGCGCGACGACGCCTCCAGAGAAGCGCAAGGATCCCGGCTCCGACCTGATCATTCGCAATCTGGCGACCGGTGCGGATATCACCATTCCCGAGGTCACCGAGTTCGCGTGGAACAAGGGCGGCTCGTGGCTGGCCTACACGGTGTCGTCGCCCGATGCGGCAAAAGACGGCGCGTTTGTGCGGCAGATGAGTGACGGCAGCGTGCGCACGCTGCACTCGGGTCGCGGTCGTTACAAGAGTCTCGCGTTTGACGAAGCCGGCACGCAGCTCGCGTTCCTCAGCGACCAGGCTGAATACGAGAAGCCTGTCTCGCCGTTCCGCGTCTATTACTGGAAGGCGGGCGAGACGGCGGCTGCCGAGTTCATCTCCGGCGCCACGCGTGGGATGCCGGCCGGCATGGTCGTACACGACAGCGCGCCGCGATTCTCCGAAGACGGCCGCATGCTGCTCGTGAATACGGCGCCACCGCCTCCGCCGCCCGCGGCGACCGGCGCGAACGCGCCGCCGCGTCCCATCAACGTGGACCTCTGGCACTACAAGGACATGCAGTTGCAGCCGATGCAGCGCGTGCGGGCCGCCCAGGCGCGCAACCGCAGCTACAGCGCGGTGATGCACATCGGCGACAAGCGGTTTGTGCAGTTGGCGACGCCGGACCTGCCGACGGTGAGTGTGAACGTGGCCAGCACCTCTCCCTGGGCCATCGGCACGTCGTCGTTGCCCTACGAGCAGGAGATTTCGTGGGATCGCACGTACAACGATGTCTTCCTCGTCGATGTGCGGAACGGCCAGCGTCGCCGGCTGCTCGAGAAGGTGGGTGGTGGCGCGACGTTGTCGCCCGGCGGTCAGTACGTGACGTTCTTCGACGACACGGTTGGCCACTGGTTCTCGCAGCGGGTGTCGGACGGCCTGCGTGTGAATCTGACCGAGCGCCTGCCCGTGAAGTTCTACAACGAGTCGCACGACTCTCCGAGTCAGCCCGGTTCGCACGGGATGGCTGGGTGGACCGACAACGATCGGACGATCTGGATCAACGACGAGTTCGACATCTGGGAAATTCGTCCCGACGGCACCAACGCGCGCAACGTGACTGGTGGGGAAGGCCGCAAGCAGCAAATCGTCTTCCGTTATCGGTCGCTTGACCCTGAACAGCGCACGATCCCGTCGACGGGCCAGGTGTTGCTCGCCGCGACCAACGACCGCACGAAGGCCACCGGGTTCTTCCGGTTGACGGCGCCGACCGGCACGCCGCAGCAGGTGGTGATGCTCGACAAGCGGTTCGGCGCCGTGACGAAGGCGAAAAACGCGGATCGTTTGTTGTTCACACTGACGCGGTTCGAGGAGTTCGCGAATCTGTGGGTGAGTGACGGCAACTTCGGCAACATGCAGAAGGTGTCCGATGCGAATCCACAGCAGGCGGAGTACGTGTGGGGCAAGTCGGAGCTGATTGAGTACATCAATGCGGATGGCATCAAGCTGCGCGCCATCCTCACCAAACCCGAGAACTTCGATCCCTCAAAGAAATACCCGCTGATGGTCTACATCTACGAAGGCCTGACCGATGGTCTGCATTCGTACGGGACGCCCAACGTCGGCACGAGCGTGAACATTGCGCGCTATGTCAGCAATGGCTACATCGTCCTGCAGCCGGACATCATCTACAACACCGGCTTCCCCGGTGAAGATGCCGAGAAGTGCGTGATCCCCGCGGTGAACACGGTGGTGGCGCAGGGCTACGTCGACCCGAAGCGTGTCGGCATCCAGGGCCACTCGTGGGGTGGCTATCAGATCACGCACCTCATCACGCGCACGAATATGTTCGCGGCGGTGCAGGCCGGCGCGTCGGTGTCGAACATGATCAGCGCCTACGGCGGAATCCGTTGGGGCACCGGTATGGTTCGGCAGTTCCAGTACGAAAAGACGCAGAGCCGCATCGGCGCTCCGCCATGGGACAAGACACTGGAGTTCATCGAGAACTCGCCGATCTTCTGGGTCGAGAAGGTGAAGACGCCGTACCTCACCATTCACAACGACGCGGATGATGCGGTGCCGTGGTACCAGGGCATTGAGTTCTTCACGGCGCTTCGCCGGTTGGGGAAGGAAGCGTACTTCTTCAACTACAACGGCGAACTGCACGGCCTGCGGAACCGCGACAACATGAAACACTGGACCGTCCATCAGGACGAGTTCTTCGACCACTATCTGCTCGGCAAGCCGAAGCCGGAGTGGATGGACAAGGGCGTGCCGTTCCTCGAGCGGGGCACCCGTGATGTGCTGGGGATGTTCAAGCGCGCGACGCCACCGCCGGCAGGCGGCAAGTAGTTCGTGCGGATTCACCGCCTTGATCCCGCCGTGCCGTTGCCGTCCTACCAGACGGCCGGCGCGGCGGGGTTCGACCTGGCGTCCAACGCCGACCTGACGATCGCGCCCGGCGCGATCGTCCTCATCCCAACAGGACTCGTCGTGGAAGTGCCGCCCGGGCACTTCCTCGGCATTTTTGCGCGCAGCAGCACGCCGCTGAAGAAGGGCCTCATCGTCGCCAACGGTGTCGGTGTGCTCGACAGTGACTACTGTGGTCCGACCGACGAACTGAAGATTCAGGTGATGAACGTGACGCCATCACCGGTGACAGTCACCAAAGGTGATCGCATTGCTCAGGGCGTCGTGATGCCGTACGCGCGCGTGGACATCGAAGACGGCACCGGCGCGACGGCCGCCTCACGGGGCGGATTCGGGTCTACCGGCTAGGGGTTTCACAGCGAGACATGGAGGACATGGAGGCTCTTTATGAAAAGAACTCTCAGCCCATGTCTCGTGTGCATCTGCCTTGCGCTTTCGGCGTTCGTGGCCGTGCAGGCGCCGCGGCCGCAGGACGATCTGTTTCTCTACGCGAACCATCAATGGCTGCGTGACACGCCTATTCCTGATGATCGAGTGACGTATTCGGCGGCCGCTGAATTGGTCGACCGGACCGAACATCAACTCCGCGCGATTATCGAAGGCCTTCAAGCTGCTCCAGAGCCGACCCGAGGCGCCGAGGGGCGGCTCATCGTTGACCTGTATCAGAGTGTCGTTGACCGTGATGCGTTGAACCGGGCGGGCCTGGGGCCCATTCGCGACGATCTCTCGACGTTCGATGCGGTTGCCAGTGTGAAGGAGGCCTCGGCACTGGCGGGCCGTCTGTCGGTGACGAGCGAGGGCGGCCCCTTCGACGTCACACTCGTCGCGGCCGGGCGGCAGGCGAGTCGCACCGTGGCCCGCGTTGCAGTCGGTGGGCTGTTGCTGCCCGACTGGTCGTATTACCTCTCGCCGTCCCCTGACACCCTCGGCATTCGTCGCGCCTACGCGGCGTACCTCGTACGCATCTTCGAAGCGTCCGGGCAGTCGCGCCGTCAGGCGGAAGATGGCGCCGGGGCAGTGATCGCGTTTGAGACGGCGATGGCCGACGCCATTCGCAGTGTGGGCAAAGCGCCGCCGTCCCCTCGGGTGTGGTCGATCTCGGAAATCGAACGTGCGATGCCGGGGTTTGATTGGCGGGAGTGGGCGAAGCCGCAGGGATTGGACCAGTCGGGCGGTCTGATGCTCGATCAGCCCGAGTTCTTCCGCGCGTTCTCCAGCGCTTTCGGTCGGACCTCCCCTGTGGCCCTCTCCGCCTGGCTTCGGGCCCGGTTTCTCACCTCACTCGCGCCGTACCTGCCTGATGAGTTCTCCAACGCCCGCTTTGACTTCTTCGGTACGCGCCTCACGGGGCAGGTCGCTCCAAGGGAACCGTGGAAACGTGGCGTGTCGATGGTGGGGGAGTTCCTCGGTGATGCGATCGGTCGACGATACGTCGCGGCCCATTTCCCCCCGCCGGCACGTGACCGTGTGCGTGAGATGGTCACGCACGTGTTGGCGGCCGCGCGTGAGGCGGTGCGGCAGTCCTCGTGGATGGCCGACGACGACCGCGAGTCCGACCTCCGGCGGTTGTCCACGATCGAGGCAAAGGTCGGCTATCCGGATCAGTGGCGGACCTATGCGGGACTCTCACTCGATCCGGCCAACTTGCTCGGGAATGTCCGCCGGCTCCGACAGTTCGAGATGCGGTATCGCATGCAGCGGGCACGGGTGGCGCGTTCGTCGTTGGAGTGGTTGATGACGACGCAGACCGTCAACGCGTATTACAGCCCCGCGCAACATGAGATCGTGTTGCCGGCCGGCATCCTGCAACCGCCGTATTTTGATGCCGCGTTGGATGACGCCTGGAATTACGGTGCCATCGGCGCGGTGATCGGGCACGAGATCAGTCACGCGTTGACGCTGCGCGGCGTGGGCACGCGTGCCAGAGTGCTGCGCGAACAGTTCGCGGCCTTTGAAGTGGTGCCCGGCGTTCGACTGAATGCGGATCTCACGTTCGGCGAATCCGTGGCCGATGTGATCGGGTTGCAGTTGGCGCATCGCGCCTACCGACGCGCAACGAATGGAATGCACGTGCCGGCGCAGGACGGCCTGACCGGGGATCAGCGATTTTTTCTCGGGTGGGCCCGCATGTGGCGCGGGCAGTC
>CAZLJG010000056.1:0-14245 GCA_964559545.1 uncultured Solibacteraceae bacterium
GGTGATCCGGCTGCGACGCCCAAGCCCCTGGCTCAGGTGGAGTTCGATTCGGAGGGCGCCGTGTTCAGCCCTGACGGACGTTATATCGCCTATCACTCCTCGGAGACCGGGCTGCGCGAGGTGTACATCCGGCCGTTTCCCGGGCCTGGTCCACGCGTGCCGGTGTCGGTCGGAGGTGCCCGCGAAGTTGTCTGGGGACGCAACGGCGAAATCTTCTACCGGTCCACCGACGGGACGCAGATGATCGCCGTGCGGGTCACGACATCGCCGGCACTGGTCGTCGGGGCGCCGCAGGTCCTGTTTACGGGTCGCTTCTTCCTTCAGCCTTCCGGCGGTTCGCCCCGGCCGCAGTTCGATGTCACGGCGGACGGCCAGCGATTCCTGATGATCGAGAGCGAACGTGTGGCCCAGCCGCGCATCGTGATCGTGCAGAACTGGTTCGATGAATTGCGACGCCTTCTGCCGCCGCGGTAACGACACTCTGGAGGCCTGGATGACCTACCGACGCACTGTAGTTGTGGTTCTCGCAGCACTCGCTACCGCAGGCACGTTAGTACACGCCGACCGACAGGCCACGACCGGGTATCCGGCCCTGGTCGCGCTGTTTGACGAGTGGCTGGCCTTCGAACGTCCGGCCATGTCCAACGGCGCGCCAGACTACAGCGCGCCTGCGATGGCGCGGAAGTTATCCGACCTGAAGCGCTTTCAGAGCCGGCTCGCTGCGTTGTCGCCCGAGTCGTGGCCACGCGAGCAGCAAATCGACCATGCGCTGGTGCGCGCGCAACTGAACGGCCACGAGTTTTATCTGCGTGTGCTCCAGCCATGGGTCCGTGACCCCGCCTTCTACAAATCGATTTGGACCGCTCAAAGCGACACACCAGAACACGAAGGCCCCACACACCACGCGGTGGTGGAGCTGTGGACGTACACGTTTCCGCTCTCGTCTGCCGACGAGGCCAGACTGGCGACTGCGCTCCGCACCATCCCGCCCCTTCTGACGCAGGCGCGCGGCAACCTCACCGGCAATGCGCGTGACCTCTGGCTCACCGGCACCGGCACGATGCAGACGCAGGTGACGGATTTGGAACGCCTCGCACAGCGCACGTCTGGCGCAGGTGACGCACTGCGCACGGCAGTCGGCGACGCGTTGACGGCGACACGCGCGTTTGTGCAGTGGCTTGAATCACAGGCGCCGGCCAGGACGGGGCCCTCAGGCATCGGCAAGGAGCAGTACACCTGGAGCCTGCGCAACGTGCACCTCGTGCCGATGTCGTGGGAGGAGGAGGTGGTCCTGCTCACACGGGAACTGAACCGCGCCCACGCGTCCCTCAAACTTGAAGAAGCGCGTAATCAAGGAAAGCCCCCGCTGACGCTCGTCCGCAATCAGGAGGAGTTTGCCGCGCGTGCCGACGCGGGGGTCACGAAGTTCATGGCCTTCCTCAAGAACACGCCGGTGATCAGCGTGCAGGACTACCTGGAGCCGGCCCTTCGCAGGCACCAGGGCGGTTTTGTCCCCGAGGCCACGCGCAACTTCTTCGCGATCGCCACGCACTACGAACCAGTCACGCTGTACACGCACTTCTACCACTGGTTCGATCACGAATGGCTCAAGGCGCTTCCGCACCGGAGCCCAATCCGTCGCAAGGCGTGGCTCTACAACGTCTGGGACAGTCGATCCGAAGGCATGGCGACGGCGTTTGAGGAAATCGTGATGCACGCGGGCTATTACGACGACAACCCGCGCGCGCGGGAAATTGTCTGGATCATGCTCGCCCAGCGTGCCGCCCGCGGGCTGGCGTCACTCTACGCGCACGCCAATGAATTCGATATCGCAAAAGCCAAGGCGTTCCAGGTGCAGTGGACGCCACGCGGCTGGATGCGGCCGGACCTCGACCTGCTGGGCTTCGAGCAGCAGCTGTATCTGCGTCAACCCGGGTACGGCACGAGCTACGTGACCGGCAAGGCCGTGATCGATGAGTTGTTGCGCACACGCGCACAGCAACTCGGGGACCGGTTCACGCTGAAGGGCTTCTTCGACGAAGTCAACGCCGCCGGCATGATACCGGTCTCACTCATTCGCTGGCAGTTGACCGGCGAGCGCTAGTCCACGCCCGTGAAAAAATCTGCCTGGTTCCCAGTCGTCCTCTCCGCGGTGCTGTTGTGTGCGGTGTGTGGTGCCGATGCTCCCGAATACCAGGGGGTCATCCCGGAAGAGGCCAAAATCCAGCCGCCATCGAGTTACGCCGTCGAGGTGACATACATCGCCAACGCGGGGGTGCTGTTGACCGCCGGCGATACCCGGGTCCTCATCGATGGACTGTTCCAGCCGTATCAGGGATATCCGTCCCTGCCGCAGTCCTCTCGCGACCAGCTTGAGACAGCCGTCCCACCGTTTGACGGCATCGATGTCGTGCTCGTCTCTCACATCCATGGCGATCACTTCCAGGGCGAGTCTGTGCTGCGATACCTTCAGGCGAGCACACTCGCCGAGCTGGTGTCATCCGGGCAGGTGGTGCAGGACCTCCGCGGCAGGCCCGGGTTCGCGACTGTGGCGCCGCGGGTCAGGGAAGTGACGCCGGCGCTTGGAGAACGTGCAACGGTTCGCGTTGGCGGTGTACACGTCGACGTCCTCGGCGTGGGTCACGGCACCGGACGGCACAGCGACATCCAGAATCTCGGCCACATCGTCACCGTGGGTGGACTGAAATTCCTGCACGTCGGTGACGCGGATCCAACATCAGGCGTGCTCGAGAAGTTCAATCTAGCCGCCGAGCGCGTCGATGTCGCATTTCTTCCCGCGTGGTTCCTCACCGAGGGCGCTGCGGTGATCCGGGATCACATCCGCCCGAAACATATCGTCGCCGTGCACATGCCGCCGCTCGATCGGGTGGGGCCCGAGTTGTTCCTCAAGTCCTTTCCAGACGCCGTGCTGTTCACCCGCATGCTTGAACGCCGCTACTACTGAGGTCGGCCAGCACGTGCCGCGAGCCGGCTCTCGTACACCGCAAGCGTGCCTTCGACCATACGTTCCACGCTGAAGGCCGTCTCGACGTGTGCTCGACCGGCCGCGCCGAGGCGTGCACGAAGCGCTGGATCTTTGAGGAGGCGAACAATGGCGGCCGCGAGGTCGTCGGGGTGGTGTGGTTTGACGAGCAGCCCGGTGCGGCCGTGTTCGATCGCTTCCGGGATCCCGCCGGCGTAGGTGCCGACGACGGGCGTACCGCAGGCGAGGGCATCGAGCATCGCCGAGCCGAGGCCCTCCGTGATCGAGCTCATGACGAAGATGTCGAACGACTTCTGCAGCGACAGCGCGTCGGGCCGGAATCCGGGCAGGAACACGTGGCGTTCGAGGCCGAGCGACTTGATCTGTTGTTCGAGCACGGGCCGCAGTTCGCCCTCGCCGAGAATCACAAACCGCGCGTCGGGCACAGCGCGCACAACCTTGGCGGCCGCTGCGATCAGATCCTTCTGTCCCTTGTGCGGTACGAGTGCGGCGACGTTGCCGATGATCGGCGCGCCGTGTGGCAGCCAGAGCTCCTTGTGGACGTCCGCCGCCGGGGTCTTGTCGATCGTGCCGATCGGGACGCCGTCGTGTACGACCTCGATGCGATCGGCGGGGATGCCGTCTTCCACGAGCATGCGTGCGATGACGCCGGACACCGCGATGAACACGTCGATGTGCCGGTACTTCCAGCGCGAGAACGCGTTCTTTTTGAGATGGAAGTCCACCCGGCGCGAGGCCACGATGAGTGGGCGAGGGGCGAGGCGCGGCTGAAACTTCAACGCCATCGCCATCAACGCGACGCCCATCGGGTCGTGCACGTGGACCACATCAGGCTGGATGGATCGGAGGATGCGGTACAGCTGCCAGCCCGCCTGCAGGTCGAACTCGCCGCTGGGATTGAGCGCGACGGTACGCAGTCCCTCGGCGGTCCGTTTGGTCAGTTCACCCGAGCCTTGTGCGACGAGCACCGCGGGATGCCCCATCTCGCAGAGGCCGGTCACCGTCAGCAGGACCTGGTGTTGCCCGCCCCGCCACGTCCGGGCCGTGTCGAGATGGACGGATGTCACCGCATCGCCCACAACTTCGCAAACTTCAGGAACACGTAGTGGGCGTTCATGGCTGAGATGATGAGTCCTGGCGCGCCATCAAGGAAGCCCCGCTTGAGCACGTAGTTGCGCAGGAACGCCGCCGGCGGGTGCAGCAGCAGGCCAGACAGGCTGGCGCGCCGGCCTTCATCAAACATCTGCTGGGCGGCGAGCGTGGTGTAGCGCTGCATCGTGTCGTGATGATGCGCCAGGTCGCGGTACGCGTAGTGTTGGAGATTGTGCGTCAGGTAACCGACGGGCCCGCGGGCCGTGACCGACTCGTGCACGCGACGTCGCGCCCAGCTCGCCTGGCGGCGGTCGTACAGGCGCAACTGAAAATCCGGATACCAGTCCGTCGTGCGGATCCATCGCCCCAGGTGGAACGTGATGCGCGGGATGCGAAACCCGGCCTTGTCGCCGGGATTCGCGAGGGTGGCCCGAACCTCCGCGGCCAGCTCCGGCGTGACCCGCTCATCGGCGTCCACCGACAGAATCCAGTCGTGCGCGGCCTGTTCGGCGGCGAAGTCCTTCTGCGCGGAGTATCCGGGCCAGTCGCGTTCGATGACGCGCGCGCCAGCCTTGCGCGCCAGTTCCGGCGTGCCGTCCGTGCTCCCGCTGTCCACCACGATGACCTCGTCGGCCCAGGAGAGCGCCGCGAGGCACGCCTCAATATGGGCCGCTTCGTTCAGCGTGATGACGGTCGCCGTGACTGGCACGGGGACATATTAGCGGACGGGTGCCTTCTGAATGGCGTCGAACTGAATCAGCGACCGGTTGTAGTCGATCGTCGCGTTGAGTTCGTTGATGCGGGCGGTGGCCAGGTCGCGCTGGCGCGACTGGAGCGTGAAGGTGCTGGAGAGGCCGACGGCGAAGCGCTTTTCTTCCGCTTCGAGCTGGCGGGAGGCGCGCTCACGCGCGAGCTGGGTGACCTGCACACGCTTGAAATTGGTTTCGAGTTCTCGGCCGACCGTGCGCACCGAGGTGATGACGCGCAGTTCAAGGGCGCGCAGGCTGGTTTCCTGCTGCTGCCGCTGGATCTGCTGCCGCGCCAGGTTGGCCTCCGTGCTGCTCTTGCCGATGGGGTAGGACACGTTGAGCCCGACGCTCCAGGTCGGCAGGTTGTTCTTGAACGAATCGCCCACCACCGCGCCGAATCCGCGGGCGAGCGTGCGGTCGAGCACCGGGGGGAACGTCGAGTTGTCGTAGAAGTTCTGCGTGCCGCCGGTGCCGCTCGCGCTGTACTGGAACGTCAGATTGGCCGTCGGCAACGTGCTGTTCTTCGTCACCTTCATGCTGAGGTCGGTGATCTCCATCTGGCTGCGGGCCACGATGAGGTCGGTGCGCTCGCGCAGCGCTGTTTCGATCGCGCCGGGGATGTTGATTTCCCGCTCCTGGAGCGAAATCGTTTCGGTGGGCTCGAAACGCACCTGCCAGTAGTCGGCGCGTCCCGGGTCCAGGATGAGGGCGCGCAGGCTGTCTTCCGCCGTCGCAATGGACGCGTCCGCGCGAATGACACCCTCTTCGCGGCCGGCCACTTCGGCTTCAGCCTCGATGATGTCGATCGGCGCCATCGTCCCGACTTCGACGCGCGCCTGATTGTCCTTGAGCTGCTGACGCGCGAGGTCGAGGTTCTGCTGCGCGACTTCGCGCTGCCGGATGGACGAGACCAGGGCCAGATACGCCAGCTGCGCCTGCACCCGCGTCGTCACAATCCGCTCGTCGAGCTGGACGTCCGCGATGCTCTGGTTGCGGCGCGCGGTGTCGACCTGCAGGCGCTGGCCGTCCACCTTGAACCCGGCGAGCAACGGCTGCGTGAAGTTGAACCGGAGCCCGGCGCTCAGGCGCGGATTGAAGCTGGCACCCAGCTGCGACGTTTCGGACCGGCTCGCGTCCCACGACAGCTGGTAGTTGCCGCCGTACCACGGCAGCTGCTGCCGCACGTTGGTGCCCATCGAGAGGCTCGTGCTGTTGACTGTGCCGCCACCTTCGAAGACGCTGCCCGAGGGGGACTGCGACGACCCGCGGCTGAAACTCGACCCGAGCGTCGGGTTGAACACCGACCGCGCCGACGCGAGGTTCTCGGCGGCAACGACGGGATCCAGCCGGTCGATCTTGAGCTGAAGATTGGATTCCAACGCCATCGCCTCGGCCTGCGCCATCGTCAGCTGGATGACCGGTCCGGTGGGCGCCGGTGGCTGCTGGGCGCTGACGCCGGCCACCCCCACCAGGCTGAAGTGTGCAAGTACGGTCATGGCTGCCAGGTTGCGGGTCATCATCGTTACCATCTCCAGAAAGTTGTCCCGTAGTAGGACGCGGGACGCGCCAGCGTGGTTCGCAAACGTTCTATACTACGCCCCGACAAATCGTCGTTCCCGGTTCCGGGACGCGACCGTCCCGGTTCGCGGAAGGTCCCGAGCCAAACACCCAGGATTTCCGCCGTTTCCTGAAGAGAATGCAAACCATGCGCCGACTTCCGACTCTCCTTGTCCTTGGCCTGATTACCTGTGCGTCGGTCCTGGTCGCCGACCAGCGTGCCGCCGCGCCAACCGCCAAACCGGCGGTCATGGCCCTGACCGTGGATTCCATCATGCGGGGCCCGGCCCTTGTGGGCACGTCCCCCAGCAACGTGCGATGGTCCAAGGACTCCACCAAGATTTATTTTTCGTGGCAGAAGGCCGGCGCCCAACGCGCCGGCACCTTCGTGGTCAACCGCGATGGCACGGGCCTTCGGGAGCTGACGACCGAGGAGGCCGCCAATCTCGATACCCCCCAGACGGGACGGCCGGATCAGGCTGGTCGCCGGCTGTTGACCGCGGAGGGTGGCGACGTCGTGATGTACGACACGGCCACGGGCAATCGCCGACTGCTGACGCGGACCGCCGCCAACGAGTCCGATCCCCGTTGGGCGAAGAACGACACGGCGGTCACGTTCCAGCGTGACGGCAACCTCTATCTGATGGCGCTGGACGCAGCGGCCGAGCCTCAGTTTGTGCAGCTGACCGACATTGTGGCCGCCGGAGCGGCGCCCACGGGTGGCGGCGGACCCGGAGGCCGGGGAGCCCAGGGCGCGCGCGGCGGTGGGGCCGGCGCCGGTCGCGGCGGTGAGACGGAAGCCCAGCGCCTGCTGCGCGAAGAAGAACTGAAGCTCATCGAGTTCCTGCGGACGCGGCAGCAGCAGGCGGCCGCCGGTCGTCAGGGTGGCGGCGGTCGTGGCGGTCGAGGAGGTGCTGGCGGAGGCGCCACCGGCGCCCCGGCGCCGATCGCGCGGTTCCAACTCGCCGAACGGCAGTCAGTCGCCGCGATGCAGCTCTCCGGCGACGGTCGCTACGTGTGGATCACGGTCAACGAACAGCCGGAAGTGCCGGCGCGTGGCCAGGACACCCCCAACTACATCACCACGTCGTCGTACCCCGAGATGATCCCGGGCCGGCCGAACGTGGGCGACAACCTCGCAGTGCGCAAGCTCGCGGTGCTCGACACCCAGCAGAACCGGCATGTGTGGGCTGACGCCTCAAGTTTTGCCGGCACCAACTACACCGCAGTGCCCAACGCGACGCCGACGCCACGCACCGTGAACTGGGGCGGCATCGACATGTCGCCCGATGGCGCCCATACGCTGATCTCCCTCACGGCTGAGGACAACAAGAACCGCTGGTATGTGAAGGTCGATCCCGCCACGGGTGCCGCGAGCGTCCTCGACAATCTGCGCGACGATGCGTGGGTGCGGTCGATGGGGATTGGCGGCGGGTTTGGTGGCGCGGGTGGCGTGTGGCTGGCCGACAACAAACGCTACGCGTTCCTCTCCGAGAAGTCGGGCTACATGCACCTCTATTCGATCGACATGAGCGCCGCGCAGCCGCAGGCTGTGGCGCTGACGAGCGGCAACTGGGAAGTGACCGGCGTGCAGCTGTCGAAAGACAAGTCGAAGTTCTTCCTCACCACCAACGAAGTGCACCCCGGCGAACGCCACTTCTACACGATGTCGGTGGACGGCGGTGCCCGCACGAAGGTGACGACGATGACGGGGGATAACGCCGTGACGTTGTCGCCCGACGAGATGCACATCGCCCTGGTGCATTCGTACAGCACGAAGCCGAACGAACTGCATGTGATGCCGATGGCCGTGGGCGCCGCGGCGCAGCAGGTGACGACCACGCCGAGTGACGAGTGGCGCGCGCACAAGTGGATCGACCCGAAGGTAATCACCTACAAGGCCCGCGACGGCAAGGACGTGTACGCGCGGCTGTACACGCCGGAGATGATGGGCGCGAAGCGGGATCCGCGGAAGCCGGCGGTCGTGTTTGTGCACGGCGCCGGGTATCTGCAGAACGCGCACAAGTACTGGTCCACCTACTACCGCGAGATGATGTTCCACAACATCCTCGCGTCGAAGGGGTACGTCGTGCTTGATCCTGACTTCCGCGCGAGCTCGGGGTACGGCCGCGACTGGCGCACGGGCATCTACCGCCACATGGGCGGCAAGGACCTCGAGGATGTGGTGGATGGCGCGAAGTTCCTGGTGCAGACCGAGAAGGTCGATCCAAAACGTATCGGTGTGTATGGCGGCAGCTACGGCGGCTTCATCACGCTGATGGCGATGTTCACGACGCCGGATGTGTTTGCGGCGGGCGCGGCGTTGCGACCGGTCACTGACTGGGCGCACTACAACCACGGGTACACGTCGAACATCCTCAACACCCCGGCGAATGATCCGGAGGCGTATCGCAAGAGCTCGCCGATCTACTTTGCGGAAGGGCTCAAGGGCCGGCTGGTGATGTTGCACGGCATGGTGGACACGAACGTGTTCTACCAGGACTCGGTGCGACTGGCGCAGCGGCTGATTGAGTTGCGGAAGGAGAACTGGGACCTCGTCGGGTATCCCGTCGAGAACCACGGGTTCACCGAAGAGACCAGCTGGGCCGACGAGTACAAACGCATCTTCAAGTTGTTCGAGGAAGAACTGCGGGGTGTGCGCTGATGGACGTCCTGCAGATGTTTCGTGATTCGGGTGCCCTGCACGAAGGGCACTTCCGGCTGTCGTCCGGCCTGCACAGCGGGGGCTACCTGCAGTGTGCGCTCGTGCTGCAGCATCCGCAGCAGGCGGCCGCGTTGGGCCAGGCGTTGGGGGATGTGTTGCGCGACCTGAACGCGACGGTCGTCCTGTCACCTGCGCTGGGTGGCCTGATCATCGGGCATGAAGTGGGTCGCGCCCTCGGCGTCCGGGCCATCTTCGCTGAGCGGCAGGACAACATCCTGACGCTGCGACGCGGGTTCTCACTCTCCGCCGCCGACCGCGTCGTCATCATCGAAGACGTGGTGACGACCGGTGGGTCCACGAAGGAGACCATGGTCGTGGCGCGCGCGACAGGCGCGACAGTGGTGGGCGCAGGGTCGATCATCGACCGCAGTGGCGGCACGGCGTCGTTGGATGTGCCGTTCCGCGCCCTCGTTCCCCTGGCATTGCCGACGTGGGAACCGGACGCCTGCCCCCTCTGCAAGGCGGGGCAGCCGGTCACCAAGCCGGGCTCACGGAAGTAGCGATGGCCAGGGAGGCCGAAGCGTCAGCTTCGGCAGGACCGCGGCGCACACTCAAGTTGGTCGTCGCCTACGATGGCACGGCCTATTCCGGCTGGCAACGCCAGACGAATGGTCCAACGATTCAGGGCGCCATCGAAGATGCGTTTGTGCCGCTGTTGGGGGAGGCTCCGACTGTCACCGGCGCCGGTCGCACCGATACCGGCGTACACGCGCTGGGGCAGGTGGCCTCGGTGCGCGTGGACTGTGCGCACGATGTGCACGCCATTCGCCGCGCGCTGAACGTGCGGCTGCCGCAGGACATCCGCGTGTTGTCTGTAGAGGACGAGGCGCCCGAATTTCACGCGCGGTTCGACGCCATCGGCAAGACCTACCGTTATCGCATCGTCACAGCCGAAATCGTGTCGCCGTTTGAGCGGTGGTTTGTGTGGCATCTGCCGGCGCCGCTGCGCGTGGATGTGATGCGGGAGGCGGCGGCCCACTGTTGCGGCACGCATGATTTCGCGGCCTTTCAGGCCGCCCATTCGTCGGTGACCGAAACGGTCCGCACGGTCACGCGTGTGGACCTCCATCCCACTGGCGACGGCCTCATCGTCGAGGTGCATGGCGACGGATTTTTGCGCCACATGGTGCGCACGATGGTGGGCACGTTGGTGGATGTCGGGGCGGGGCGTCGGGATCCGGCCGCGATTCCAGCACTCCTGCGGTCGGGGGACCGGCAACAGGCGGGGGACACGGCACCGGCGTCGGGGCTGACGTTGGTGTCGGTCCACTACCCACCCGGGGTAGACTTGCCGCATGGCACTCGTTGATGTGCTGGCCGCAGTGCCACCGGGATCGGCCGACGAGGTTCTGGCCAGAAAAATCGACTTCGACCGCCTCCCCAGGCATGTCGCCGTCATCATGGACGGCAACGGCCGGTGGGCCGCCGCCAGGCATTTGCCGCGGGTGGAGGGGCACCGGGCGGGCATTGAATCCGTGCGCGACACCGTCGAGACGTCGGCGCGGCTGGGGCTGCAGGTGCTCACGCTGTATGCGTTCTCCGTCGAGAACTGGAAGCGCCCGGAGACCGAAGTGTCGGCGTTGATGAGTCTGCTGCGCCACTACCTGCGCGCGGAACTCAAGACACTGCTCAAGAACAACATCCGCTTCCATGTGATCGGTCAGCTCGATCGGCTGGCGCCGAAGGTCCGTGAGGAACTGGAGGCCGCCGTGACGCGCACGGCCGGCAACACGGGCATGCACTTCAACATCGCGCTGTCGTATGGCGGCCGAGCGGAGATCGTGGATGCCGCTCGCGAAGCCGTGCGTCGTGGACTCACGCCCGAGCAAATTGACGAAGACACCTTCGGGTCGCTGCTCTACACCGCCGGACAACCCGATCCCGATCTGATGATCCGCACCAGCGGCGAAATGCGTGTCAGCAATTTCCTGCTGTGGCAGATCGCCTACGCGGAGATCTGGGTGACGGACACGTTGTGGCCCGACTTCCGCGCGAAACACCTGCTCGAGGGCATCACCGAATATCAGAAGCGCGATCGGCGGTATGGCGCCGTGTCGTCGGATCCCGTCGGGGCGCTGAAGTAATCCGTGGCTCGCGTCCTCAGCGCGGTCGTCCTGATTGCGTTCAACGTCGGCGTGCTGTTTTTTGCGCCGTGGTGGGCCACGGTGCTGGTCACCATGGCGATTGCCGCGCTGGGCGCCCATGAGATGGCCGGGTTCTCCGCCGCTGTGGGCGCGCCGGTGTCCCGGCCGGTCATGATGACGGCCGCCGCCGTCGTGTGTGCGGCCACTGCGTTTACCAGCGATTTGATTTCCGGCGGTCCGTTGGTGCCGGTGCTGCTGGCGCTCATCGTCGGCGCCGGCCTGGTCACTCTCGTCAGCGGCGTGCCCGCACCCGCGATGATGACGCGGGCGGCGATGCTTGTGATGGCGCCAATCTACGTGGGTGTGCCAATGGGCGCGTTGGCGTGGGTGGCGGTCGTCTACGGACCATGGACGCTGGTGTTCCTGCTGACCGTGATCGCGCTCAGTGATTCCGCCCAGTACTTCTGCGGCCGCGCGTTTGGACGCCGTAAACTGGCGCCCGCCATCAGCCCGGCGAAGACAATCGAAGGTGCGCTCGGTGGAGCCGTCGTTGCGGCGATTGCCGGCGGCGTGCTGGCCCCGATGTGGGTGCTCGATATCACCCGGTACGAAGGCGTGCTGATCGGCATCGTGTTGTGTGGCGCCGGTATTGCCGGAGACTTGTTTGAATCCATGCTCAAACGCAGCGCCGGAGTGAAGGACAGTTCCCAGTTGATTCCTGGCCACGGTGGTGTGCTCGACCGCGTCGACGCCCATCTCTTTGCCGGGCCCGTCTTTGTGTTGTTCCTCAGGTACGTGGCCTGATGCCGATCCGAATCGCCATCCTGGGCTCGACGGGCTCGATTGGGCAGAGTGCGTTGTCCGTCGTGGACACACATGCCGATCGGGTGCAGGTGGTCGCCCTCGCGGCCGGCCAGAACGTCGAGCGGCTGGCCGAGCAGGTGGCGAAGTATCGGCCGTCGCTTGTCAGCGCCGGCACACCTGAGGCGCTCACGGCACTGAAGGCGCGATTAACGCCCGGGGATCTTCCACGCGACCTGCTCGCTGGGTCCGAGGGGCTCCTCGCGGCTGCGACACATCCTGACGTCGATCTCGTCCTCTGCGCATCGTCCGGCGCGGCTGGTCTCGAAGCCGCGCTCGCGGCGATCGACCATCGGAAGACGGTGGCGCTCGCGAACAAGGAAGTGCTCGTGATGGCGGGCGCGCTGATGGTGGATGCGGCGCGGCGGCACGATGTGGCGTTGTTGCCGGTGGATTCTGAGCACAACGCCATCCATCAGTGCCTGCATGGCCGTCGCGCCTCAGAGGTGCGGCGTCTGGTGCTCACGGCGTCAGGTGGACCATTCCGCACCTGGGACGACGCACAACTCGCGAAGGTCTCACCGACTGATGCGCTCCGTCACCCGACCTGGCAGATGGGGCGCAAGATCACGATCGATTCCGCGACCCTGATGAACAAGGGGCTCGAGGTGATCGAAGCACGGTGGTTGTTCGACGTACCGGCGAAGCACATCGACGTGGTCGTGCATCCGCAGTCGATCGTGCATTCGATGGTTGAGCTCACCGATGGATCGGTGATTGCGCAGCTCGGTGTCACCGACATGCGGCTGCCCATCCAGTACGCGTTTTCGTATCCGGAGCGCTGGGATGCGCCCGTTCCACATCTCGATCTTGCGCGCATGGGTACACTCGAGTTCCTGCCTCCAAACCCCGAGCGCTTCCCGTGTCTGCGTCTCGCCTACGAAGCCCTCGAACACGGCGGCGCCTGGCCCGTCGTGCTCAACGCGGCGAATGAAATCGCTGTCGAAGCCTTCCTCGAAGGGCGCCTCCGCTTCGTCGACATCCCCGTCATCATCGAACGCGCGCTCGAAGAAGCCGGGCGTTCGACGACGGTGCCGCGCACGCTTGCGGATGTTCGTGAGGTGGACGCCTGGGCGCGCAGATGGGCGTCTGAGCGGGTGGGCGGGTGAGCGGTCCCAGCGCTCCACTCGGCGACAAGTGCCGTGTGGTCGGCGCGGCCGTCGCAGGCGCGATGAGAGCAATGGGGCGCCGCCTGTTGGGCCGTCGGCGCCGCAATGCCTGGGGTGTGGGCCTTGAAGTGACGGTGGCGGCGACCCAGGGCACCTGGTCTGTGATGCCGGTGATTGGCATGGTGCGCTGGCGCAACGTCGCCGAGAACCTCAGCCCCCTCCGCACGGACGGATTGACGCCGCGGTTCGTGCAATTCACGAGTGGGTCCAGGTCGATCCACGGCGCCTGGCTCGAACCGCCTGACGTGAGCGATGCGGTCGTCCTCTACATTCATGGTGGCGGCTTCGTCTTTGGGTCGTTGCGCACACACGGCACCCTCATCGGGGCGCTGGCGCGCGTGTCTCGCGCGCGCACGTTTGCCCTCGAGTACCGGCTCGCGCCGGAACATCCGACGCCGGCAGCCATCGAGGATTGCCTCGCGGCCTATCGGCACCTGCTGGCCGATGGCATTCCTGCGAAGAAGATCGTGCTCGCCGGCGATTCGGCCGGCGGCGCGTTGGTGCTCAACACGCTCCTGGCCTTGCGGGATGCAGGAGAAGCATTGCCAGCGGCCGGGGTCGCCATCTGTCCCTGGGTGGACCTGACGTGCTCCGGCACCAGCTTTCAGACGAACGCAGCGTTCGATTTCGTTGGTGAAGAACACTGCCGGCTCGCCGCGACCCACTATCTGGCTGGTGCCGATCCGCGGAGTCCCGCCATCTCACCGCTGTTTGCCGACCTGGCAGGGTTGCCGCCACTGCTGGTGCAGGCTGGAGAGGCTGAAGTGCTGGTCGATCAGGTGCGCGCCTTCGCCGACCGCGCGGTGGCCGCCGGCGTCAACGTCCAACTCTCGGTCTACGACGACATGGTGCATGTGTGGCACCTTCTGCGCAGCGTGACGCCACATGCCCAGCGAGGAATCGACGAGATCGGCGACTTTGTCCGGGTGCACACCAGGAGCGAATGAGAGATGAAACCAACATCCCAGGCCAAGCTGCTCTCCACGCTCCAGGCTCGCTTCGAG
>CAZLJG010000057.1:0-14206 GCA_964559545.1 uncultured Solibacteraceae bacterium
ACGTCGGTGGCGAGGCCCAGCATCTGCAGGGCGCGGATGTGCAGGTAGGTGAGGTCCACTTCGTACCACGCCAGGCCGTGCGCGGCTGATGTCGGATGCGCGTGGTGGTTGTTGTGCCAGCCTTCGCCGAAGGTCAGCAGCGCCACCCACCAGTTGTTGCGCGAGTCATCGCGTGTCTGGAAGCGACGGCCACCCCAGAGGTGCGTGGCGGAGTTGACCAGCCACGTGGAGTGCAGGCCGAGTGTCGTGCGGAGGAACACGCCCCAGAGGACCCAGTTCCATCCGCCCATGGCCCACAGCGCGAAGCCCAGCACGGTCAGCGGCACCCAGTGATAGGCGCTCAGCCATACATGGAATTTGTCCTTCGCGAGATCCGGCGCGTACTTCGCGGGCATCGTCACGTTGTTGTGCTGCGCGTCGCCGAACATGATCCACCCCATGTGCGCCCAGAAGCCGCCGTGGCGGGGCGTGTGGGGATCGTGGTCGGAGTCCGAATGCTGGTGATGGCGACGATGGGTGGCGACCCAGAAGAGTGGTCCACCTTCGAGCGCGAGCGTCGCACAGATCGTCAGGAAGTACTCAACGATCTTCGGCGTCTTGTACGACCGGTGCGTGAGCAGCCGGTGGTAGGACATGCCGATGCCCCACGCGAGTGAGATGTAGTAGGTGACGAGCAGCACGACCACGCCCGACCACGTGAAATCAAACAGCGCCCACACCGCACCGATGTGGAAGAGGGTCATGAAAAACGCGGTGGTCCAGGAGACCTTGCTGTAGCGGTTCTGCTTGGCGCCGGCCATCGTGCCCGTGCCTCCCGACCGCAACCCGACCCGCTGATTCACGGAAACTGTCTTGACTGTCATGCTGGTGACGATACCAGCGCCCGCGCCGGGCGAATGTAAGACCTTTGTAAGTGCTACCGGTTCACGCGCGGAAACAGGTCCGGATTGTCGGTAAACAGGGCATCTACGCCGTAAACATAGAGAAACTGGCGCATTTCGGCCGTCACGTCCGGGTGGGTGCCGGTCGCTCCTGACCGGAATGTATACGGCGTCACGGTCATGCCCGCAGTCTGAGCCCAGCGGACCAGGGCCGGGTTCTTCTCGACAAGTCCCTTGGCCGGACCGAGGTCTGTCGCGAACGTGGCCATCTCTTTGAGCGTGGCCGCGCTGGCGAGCCACTTCTCGACGTTTGGACCGCCACCAATCAGAAAGGTCCGCGGCACCTGGGGCAGGGCCTTCGCCAGATCACGAACGGCCTGTTCATCAAAGGACTGGACGACCAGTCGCGGCTTGCCGTCGGGCATGGTCGTCGCGAGGCCTCGCCGCTTCACGACCTCGGCAAAGAGCGCGACGATGTCGATGTTCCGGGTGCGGTACAGTGCCGGCGATTTGAGTTCGGGGTACATCCCCGCCGCGGTGCCAATCACGTCAATCGACTCGTCAAAGGTCAGCACACGTTCGCCGGCGTACTTCTTGTCGAACCACACGCCCGCGTCGAGCCGTTTGATCTCCGCGAGTGTGAAATCCGCGACGTACCAGCGCTGGCGTCCCTGCGAGTCCGTCGTGAAGCGATCAGGAAATACCTCTTTCACATTGGTCGTGCGTTCGAGCGTGTCGTCGTGCAGACAGACGAGCACGCCATCCTTTGTGACGGCCAGATCCTGTTCGACGTAGTCAGCGCCCTGCGTGATGGCCAGGCGATACGCCGCGGCTGTGTGTTCGGGTGCGTACGACGAGGCGCCGCGGTGTGCGACCGAGCGCTTCACACGATGAGTCTGCGCCTCAGGCACCACTGACACCACCCACACCACCAACGCCACCCACACCACCAACAGATGTCTTGTCTTCATGCATCCAACGTAGTCATTGATCATGACGATTCCGTGACGCGCGACGTTACACGAAGTCCACGCCGTTCTCACACGGCCGTCGAATCCGTTCACTAACGTGCCGAACGGAGGAAGTTGTTGATGAAGGTACGGAACGTGTGGATGCGAGTGAGCATGACCCTCGCCGCGATTGCGGTGGTGGTGCTGATCCCAGCCAAAGCGGCGGCGCAGTTCGAGACCGCGGCGGTCGTGGGAACAATCTTCGATAAGCAGAACGCCGCCATTGCCGCGGCGAAAGTGACGCTGACCAACACCGCGACGGGTGTGTCGGCGACGACAATGACGGATGCGACCGGGAGCTTTGAGTTCTTCACGGTGCGCATCGGGACCTACATCGTGACCGCCGAGAAGAACGGCTTCTCGATGGTCCTCGCCGACAACATTCAGGTCAGCATCGGCGCCCGCCGTCGCGTGGACCTGACGCTTGAAGTCGGCGGGTTGTCCGAGACCATCGAGGTCACGGCCAGCACCGCGATGCTCGACACCGATACGAGTCAGCGCGGCCAGGTCATTCGCGGAGACGACCTCAAGCGCCTGCCCGTGATTAATCGCGAGTACTCCTCGCTGGCGCTGCTGACCACGGGCGTCCGGCCCTCGGCCCTCGCGTCCTCGCGCGAAGGCTCCTTCAACGTGAACGGATTGCGCAGCACATTCAACAACTTCCTGATCGATGGTGTGGATAACAACGCGTATGGCACCAGCAATCAGGGGTTCTCGAACCAGGTGATGCAGCCCACCCCGGATGCGGTGGGTGAGTTCCAGGTGGTCACCAACAATATGAGCGCGGAGTACGGCCGTGCAGCCGGCGCGACGATCAACGTCGCCTACCGCAGCGGCACGAACCGGTTCCAGCTCGGGCTCTGGGAATTCTTCCGCGACAGCTCGCTGATGTCGGAAGGGTACTTCAAGCCGGCAGCCGGCCAGGAGCCCAAGTTCGACCGCAACCAGTTCGGCGGCACGTTTGGCGGGCCGATCCTCAAGAATCGCGCGTTCTTTTTCGGCGATTACGAAGGGTTGCGTCAGAACAGAACCACGCGCTCGGCCTCGACGATTCCAACCGCGGCTCAGCGGCAAGGCGTGCTGACGGTGGCTGTCCGCCATCCCCAGACAGGCGTCGTGTACCCGGCGGGTTCGACGATTCCGATGACGGTGTTCGCGGCGAAGGTGCTGGGTGACCTCCCGGCGCCAACCACAACAGGGACGGCAAACAACTTCGTGCAGTTGGTGACGTCCGAAACGGTCACCGACAAAGCCGGCGGCAAGGTGGACGTCGTGTTTAATCCTCGCTGGACCGGCTTCGGTCGCTTTGGATGGCGCGATGCGCGGATTGTCGACCAGCCCGGTCTGCCCCTGCCCTCGGGTGGTGACGGCAATTCGGATACCTACGCGACCAATCTTCAGCTCGCGCTGGGCACCACGTTTGCGCCCGATTCGAGTTCTTTGCTGGAGTTCCGGTTCGGCTGGTCACGCACCGAAGGCGGGAAAAATCCCGCCGCACTGGGTACGCCAGGCGCGCTCGAGGCCTATGGCATCACGGGGCTGCCGACGGACCCACGCGTGGCCGGAGGATTGCCGACGCAGCTGATTAGTGGATACACGACGCTCGGACGTCAGGCCACCAATCCGCAGTGGCAGTGGCCGACCGTGTTCAACCCGAAGGTGAACTACACCCGAACGTGGGGCCGCCATTCGGCGAAGGCGGGCTACGAGTTCCAGCACATCCAGACGCAGGTGCAGGACGTCAACCCACTCTACGGCCGCGACCAGTACGCGGGGCAGTTCTCACGGCCGACCGGGGCGGCGTCGAACAACCTCTTCAACCTGGCGGACTTCATGTTCGGTCTGCGCAGCACCTACGCGTTGAGCAACATTCTGGTCGCTGACCTGCGGCAGAACATGCACTTCCTGTACGCGCAGGACGACATCCGCGTGAACGACCGTCTCACGGTCAACCTGGGGCTCCGCTACGAATACGCGACGCCCCACTGGGAGAAGAACAACGTGTTATCGAACTTTGATCCCGAGAGCCTGCAGATGGTGCTGGCCAAGGACGGGTCCATCAAGGATCGATCCACGATCAACCCGGACCGCAACAACGTCGGGCCGCGTCTCGGATTCGCGTTCACGGCGACGCCGCAGACGGTGGTGCGTGGCGGCTACGGCATCAGCTACGTGCACTTCCATCGTGCCGGCGGCGCGAACATCCTGCCGATCAACGGCCCGCAGGTCATCAACGCGGTTGTCGTGCAGACCAATCCCAACGACCCCGCTTTCCGTCCGACCCAGAACGGCTACCCCGAAGGACTCACGGATCCGAGCCGGTTTAATCCGTTGACGGCGAACATCACCTACATGCCGGAGGACTACCGGTCGAGCCGCGTGCAGAGCTGGTATCTGTCAGTGCAGCGGGAACTGTTCCGGAACGTGATGGTGGATCTTGCGTACGTCGGCAATCGTGCGGACGGGCTTCTCTTGTTCGCCAACTACAACCAGGCGACGCCCAACAACGCGGCAGGCACCCTCACATTGCAGCAGCGTCGGCCGATTCCGCAGTTTGCGGATATCACGTATGCGTTCAACGGCGGCCGGTCCACCTACAAGGCGCTGCAGATGAAAGTGGAGTGGCGCGCCGGTCGCGCCCTGACGTTCCTGAGCTCGCTGACGCTCTCCGAGAGCAAGGACAACGGCGCCGGATCACTCGAGAACAGCAACGGCAACGCTCCAGCGCCGCAGAACTTCTACGATCTGGATGCGGACTTCGGGCTGTCGGGCTACCACCAGCCGTACAACAGCACGACGAGCCTCGTGTGGGATCTCCCGTTCGGTCGCGATCGCCGCTTCCTGTCGGGCATCTCTCCCGTGCTGGATCTGCTGTTTGGTGGCTGGCAGTTGGCCGCGGTCAACAGTGTGTATGCCGGCGACCCCGTCACATTCACCTATACCGCGCCGGCGTCCTTCCAGGTCTCCGGTATTCAGCAGGACTTCCGTGGTGCGAACATCTACCGGCCGAACGTGGTCGGCAGTCCGCTTGTGCCGAAGGATCAGCGTTCGGTCACCAACTGGTTCAACCGCGACGCTGTGGTGATTCCGACCGATCCGAGCCAGCCCTTTGGCAACGCGCCCCGCAACTCCGTGCGTGGTCCGATGTTCTGGCAGCTGGACATGGTGTTGTCCAAGCGTGTGGCCATGCCGTGGCAGGGGAGTCACCTGGAGCTCCGGCTCGAGGCGTTTAATCTGACCAACCGTGCCAACTTCCGTGCGCCAAACGGCAACCGCAGCGCCGGTGGCTTCGGCACGATCACCAGCACCTACGACCCGAGACAGCTGCAGATCGGCGTGAAGGTCACGTTCTAAGTCCATCGGGGAATCGGGGGATCGACAGTCGATCCCCCGATTCCCAGATTTCCGGAATTCCCCGGTTAGCTGTAATACTGTCTCCCAGCCCGCTTTTACCGCGAATACGGATCCTCCGCTGAGCGAAAGCTTTGCGTGACGGTGGTCCATTCGCTGGGAGATTCCATGAGCCCACTCAAAGGTCCGTACCACGTCGTCAATACCCGTCCCGAACACTTCGAGGGCATCCAGGCGCTCACACAACTCGTCTACCCGGGCTCACCGCCCTGGTCGATGGCCCAACTGCAGTCCCACATCGACATCTTCCCCGAGGGGCAGTTTGTGGTGGTGGACGATGACACGCAGGTGGTCATCGGGATGGCGGCGAGTCTCATCGTGTGGTGGGACGATTACGAGTTCACCGAGAACTGGCTGGGGTTCACCGATGGTGGGATGTTCACCAATCACGACCCCGAGAAGGGCCGCACGTTGTACGGCGCCGAAGTGATGACACACCCGAAACGTCGGGGGCTGGGCGTCGGCAAGGCCCTGTATCAGTCGCGTCGCGCGCTGGCGGAGCGGTTGGGACTGCTGCGTATCCGTGCCGGCGCCAGGCTGCGCGGGTATCACGCGCATGCGAAGGACATGTCGGCCGAGCAGTACGCGATCCAGGTCGCGAAGGGGACGCTCAACGACCCCACCGTGTCGTTCCAGATCTCACAGGGGTTCCACATCCTCGCCGTCGTGGAAGGGTACCTCCGCCACGATCCCGAAAGCCTCGGCTGGGCCGCGGTCATTGAGTGGATCAACACACAGGTGGCGACGCCGGCGGACTGGAGTCATCGGGATCCGAAGTTCGATCCGAAGGGGTGACGCTGCGCGCCGAGGTCAGGCGCCAGGTCAGCAGCACCATGAGGGCGAGGGCGATGCCCTGCGTGGATCCGGCAACCAGTGATCCCGGGCTGTTCGGAGCAAGGTCCCACCAGAAATTGATGGCGCCGTGCAGCGCGATGGCCGGCCACAGGCTGCGCCATCGCCAGGTGACCCACGCGAACAAACATCCCCCGGCGATGGTGACCAGTGTCGGGGGACCGATGGCGGTGGGATCCGGATGATGCGCGAGCGCAAACATGAGCGCGCTGAGGAGCGCCGCCGCCCACACCGGCCACCGCGCGCGATGCCATAACTGCTGAAACAAGAATCCGCGGTAGAGCACTTCTTCCGCGAACGGTCCGAGGAGCGCTGCGCCCAGCAACGACTCCGGATCAAGTCGGACGCGGTAGGACGTGAGGACCATTGCCGCCATTGGCACCGTGGCAGCCAGGGCGAGTCGTGTGCCATGCCATGCCGGGTGGGTCAGCCCGAGTTCCTCGAGCGTGCGGCGCCAGGTGCCGCGCCGCAGCACCTTGACCATGAGGATCGACGCCGGCACCCACATCGCCACTTTGACGATGTCCATCCAGAGCAACGTGTTCCAGAACCACGGCTCGCTGGTGGCCCACCAGAAGGCGCGTGTCGCGGCGAGCACAAACAGGATCGGCAGGATCACCGGTCGACGTCCAGCCCGATTGACCGCATCAGTGCGAGGGCATTGCTGCTACGCACGGGCCCCTGCCGCAGCTGATAGTCAAACTGCAGCGTGCCCGCATCAAACACATCGGAAAAATGCATCTGGGCAGCGCGCGTCCCCATGGTCTGCACGATGTCGCCGAGCGCCAGGTCGTGCGTGGTGGCGAGGCCGATTGCGCCGATGTCGGTGAGGCCGAGGAGAATGCCTTCGGCGCCCTGACGCCGATCGTGCGAGTTGGTGCCGCTCAGCATCTCGTCGAGCAGGAAGACCATGCGGCCCTGAGACTCGCGTGCCAGGTCCACGATGTGCTTGAGGCGGAGGATCTCCGCGTAGAAACGGGAGTGCCCCTCCTGGAGCGAGTCCAGCACACGAATGGACGCGCCGATGGTCAGCGGTGAGAGGGTGCACGCCGACGCGCGCACCGGCGCGCCCATTTGCGCGAACACAGTCGTCAGTCCGATGGCGCGCAGGAACGTGCTTTTGCCGGACATGTTCGAGCCGCTGATGAGGAGCAGCACCGGTGCCGTGTGGCCGAACGCCACGTCGTTGGCGACGGCCGAGTCCGGTAACAACGGGTGGGCGAGTGCGGTGGCGCTGAAGTGAGGCGGCGTCGTGTCATCCAGCGTCGGGAAGACGAAATCCGGATGTTCAGCGGCGAAACCGGCGATGGCGGCGAGGGCCTCGAACTCGCCGATGGCGTCGAGCCACGCCGGCACCGATTGTCCATGCCGCCCGCGCCAGGCTTCCACCACAAAGGCGAGATTTGTCGCCCACATGAGCAGGCCGGAGATCGGCGCGAAGATGACGTTGCGTCGGGACGACAGGAGCGCGACCAATTGCGACAGTCGTCGTATCGCCGTGGAGGCACCCGGTCGAAGTGCCGTCTGCAACGCGATGAGTTTCGGCGACACAAACGAGGACGTCTCGATGACGCGCGCTGTGCGCTCGAGCAGATCCAGATCGCGCGACGGCGAGTCCACGGCGTGAATGACCTGGAGCACGCGAGGTCGGAGCAGGAGGGCGACGAGCACCTGGATGATCAGGGCCAGCTCGATCAGGCCACGCGGCCCCCCCTCGCTTTTCCACACCACCGCGCCGAGCAGACACAGTGGCAGGAGGGCGGCGACCGTTCTGAGGAGGCCCGACGTGATCACCGGAGCCCCCGTGGCCCATTCACGCAGCCGGTCCGGATGGAGGCGGGCACCGATGACTGCACCTTCCACGCTCAGCCGTTCGCGCAGGTCGAGCAGCGGCGCCAGTTCCCGGACGGCCTCCTGCCGCGCACGAACTTCCTCAGGCGCAGCCGGCGCCAACAACCACCCCGCCAGCGTCGTTTGGCCCACTTCCGTCCGGCACGTGCCAAGCAACTCGAATGCACTGCCATGCCCGAATATGTCCAGGTCGTCGGCGTACAAGTGTTGTTCGGACCCTGGACCCTGGACCCTGGACTCTGAACCCTGGACCCTGGACCCTGGACCAAAGCGTTCTCCTGAGTCCCCCTGCCCCGGCCAGTCGTGTGTGAGGCGCCGCAGGCCGCGGTCGTAGAAGTCGACGGCGCGCTGCGCACGGTCGCGCGCGTCGAGAATGCGGCTGTGGATGATCAGCAGCGCCACGAACGCGACGCCCACCCCCGCCGCCCACGGCCAGGCGTTCCAGCCGCCGACGACAAACGTCCCGACAATCGCCGCGGCGAGTCCCAGTCGCGAAAAGCCGAGCCGGGCATGCCATTGCTCCCACTGCGCGACGGTCGAGAGGCGCGCGGTGCGGCGGGCGTGGTAGTCCATGGGCGTTTTTGGAGTGTACCGCACTTCATTTTGACGCTCTGGACTACACTTCGACCAACGGCATGGCGTCTGAGACACTCCCCCAACTCGACGGCACCACGTTGTATCGGGTGTTGTTCGCGCAGCATCCGCAGCCGATGTGGGTCTACGACACGGTCACCCTGTCGTTTCTCGACGTGAATGCCGCGGCGGTCGCCCGATACGGGTACACGCGGGATGAATTCCTCGCGCTGACCATCCTGGACATCCGGCCGGCGCCCGAGGCCGCCCGGCTGCAGCAGACGCTCACGACGCGTGGTTCCGGCCGCCGCCATTCCGGACCTTGGATTCACACCACCAAGTCCGGCGAGACGGTGGTCGTTGAGGTCGATAGTCAGGACATCGATCTGGCCGGACGGGCCGCTGTCCTTGTGACCGTGCGGGACATCACGAGCCGCGAGGGTGCCTTAAGCACCTTGCGGGAAAGCGAGGAGCGGTTCCGCCTGCTCGCCAAGGCCACGAACGATGCGATCTGGGACTGGGATCTCGTGGCCAATACCTTCTGGTGGAATGAAGGATTTGAGGCTTTGTTCGGCTTTCAGGTCGCCGAACTGGAACCCACCATCGACTCCTGGCGGACCCGTCTCCATCCGGACGACAGGGCGGCGGCTGTCGCCGGTGTGCGCGATGCCACGGATGGCGGGCGGGATCACTGGTCCGGCGAATATCGCTATCAACGCAAGGACGGTTCCTACGTCGTCGTCCTCGATCGCGGGTACGTGATTCGGGATGAGGCCGGCGCGCCCATTCGCATGGTCGGCGGCATGACCGATCTCACCGAGCGGAAGAAACTTGAAGCCCAGTTCCTGCGTGCGCAGCGTATGGAGAGCGTCGGCACACTCGCCGGTGGCATTGCTCACGACTTGAACAACACGTTGGCACCGATTCTGATGTCGGTCGAGTTGCTCAAGGACGAGTGTCCACCCGGTCTGCTCGACCTGGTGCAGACCATCGAGGAAAGCGCCAAACGCGGCGCGGACCTGATCCGTCAGGTGCTGACCTTCGCGCGCGGTGCCGCCGGCGAGCGTGTGCCGGTGACGCTCACGCATCTGGTGAAGGACATCCAGAAGATCGGACGCGAGACCTTTCCGCGCAACATCACGTTTGATGTGCGCGCAGCCAGGGACCTGTGGGCCGTCCTGGGCGATCCGACGCAACTCCATCAGGTGCTGATGAACCTCGCGGTGAATGCGCGCGACGCGATGCCGCAGGGCGGCACCATCACCATGGCGCTCGACAACACTACGGTGGATGCGACGTATGCCGGAATGCACCCTGACGTGCAGCCCGGCCCCTTTGTCAGAATCAGTGTGGCCGACAACGGTTCGGGCATTCCCGCCGGAGTCCGCGAACGGATCTTCGAGCCGTTTTTCACCACCAAGGCCATCGGCCAGGGCACCGGCCTCGGTTTGTCGACCGCCATGACGATCATCCGGAGCCACGGGGGCCTGCTGACGTTCGACACCACCCCAGGTCGGGGGACGACGTTCACGATCTGTCTGCCTGCGCTGGTGGACCCCGCGCTTGTGGCCGAACCGGATCAGGAGGCGACCGATGTGCTGCCGCGAGGTGACGGCGAGCTCATTCTTGTCGTGGACGACGAAGCGTCCATTCGCCAGGTCGTGAGAAGCACCCTCGAACGATTCGGCTACCGGGTGATCGTGGCGACTCAGGGCGCGGAAGCCGTTGCGATGTACGTGCAGCATCAACGCGATGTGGCCGCCGTGCTCACCGACATGATGATGCCCATCATGGATGGGCCCGCCTTGATTGCCGCGCTGCGCGCGGTGAATCCCGCCGTCCGCGTCATCGGCTCGAGCGGACTGGCGTCCGGCGTCACGTCGTCGACCCGGTTGCCGGAGGCCGACGCGTTTGTTCCGAAGCCCTATGACGCGGCCACGATTCTGCGGACCCTCCGCGACGTGCTGGATCGGCCCTGACCTATGCTTCAGGATGTGACCGCACCTCGCTTTCTCCGATTTGCCTGGGCCACCCTCGGCGTGACCTTGCTCGTCATCGTGTGGGGCGCGGTCGTTCGTGCCACCGGGTCGGGCGCCGGCTGCGGCAGTCACTGGCCGTTGTGCAACGGCGCGGTGGTTCCGCTGCAACCCACGGTGGCGACCACGATCGAATTTGTGCACCGCATCACGAGCGGCGCCGTGATGTTGATGGCGGTGTGGCTGGTGGTGCTGGCGCGCCGCGCGTTCCCGGAAGGCAGTGCGGTGCGCCGGTGGGCATGGATCTCGTTGACCTTCATGCTCATCGAAGCGGCGATTGGCGCCGGCATCGTGTTGCTTGAATTGGTCGCCGACAATGCGTCCGCGATGCGTGCGGCGTATGTTGGCGGGCACCTCGTCAACACGCTCCTGCTCGTTGGCGCGATCACGACGACGTTGTGGTTCGCACACCGGCCCACCCGCCCTGCCGCCCACGCCCCCACCAGCCCATCCGCCCACCCAACGGGCCTGACGATCTGTCTCCTGGGCATGCTCGTCGTCGCCTCAACCGGCGCGGTGGTGGCGTTGGGGGATACGTTGTTTCCGCATGCGTCCCTCGCCGAAGGCATCGCGGCGGACCTTGATCCGACATCACATTTCCTCATTCGCCTGCGCATCTGGCATCCGATTGCGGCCGTGATTCTTGCGACCGGCGTGTTGTGGCTGGCCTGGTTGTCACCCGTCTTTCAGGGGCCCGATCAGGCGGGGCCGCGTCGGTATGTGATCGTGGCCGTGCTGGTGCAGTCAGCACTCGGCGTGGTGAATCTGCTGCTGCTGGCGCCGCTGTTCCTGCAGATGGCGCACCTGCTGGTGTCGAATCTGTTGTGGATGCCCCTTGTCTGGGCGTGGTGGAATGCGCGCGCGCGCAACGAGGGGAGATAACGTGGAGCGACGACAATTCCTGAAGGGCGCGGCCATTGGGGCCGTTGGTGGCGCGGCCGTGACCGCAGGGGGGCTGGCGTGGAATGGCCGTCACGGCCAGACGGTCTACGCCAGCATGGGCGAAGACCTCATCGTCGCGGTCCTGTTTGACGACGTCTTGAAGATCGCGAACCCAACTTACCTGGATATTGGTGCGGCCGATCCGGTGGGCGCCAGCAATACGTATCTGTTCTACACGCGGGGCAGCCGCGGGGTGCTTGTCGAACCCAATCCGACGTATGTTGCGCGATTGCGCAGCGTGCGTCCCGGCGACACTGTGGTTGCGGCCGGCATCGGCATCGGGGACGCGCGCGAGGCTGACTACTACGTCTTCAAGAACAATCCGTGGGTGAACACGTTCTCAGCCGAGTCGGCCGAGTTCCGCCAGAAAAACGGCGACGAACTCGAGCGCATGATGAAGATGCCGTTGGTGCCGATTAATGCGGTGATTGCCGAGCATCTCAAGGTCGCGCCTGACTACTTGTCGATCGATGCCGAAGGGATGGACCTCGATATCGTGCAGTCGCTCGACCTGACGAAGTACAGACCGGCCGTGATCTGCACCGAAACAAAAAATGCGGCGGTGACGCACGACTCAACCCCGATTGCGCAGTACCTGACGACCAGGGGCTACATCATCACGGCCGGGACCGTCACCAACACCATCTTCCTCGACCAGGCGAGACTGACGGCATGAGTCTCGATCCGCTGTTCGCGCCGCTCCATCAACCCGTGCACGACTTCGTCTTTGCGCAGGTTGCTGCGGCGGGGACGCGACCGCTGGTGATCGGATTGCAGGCGCCACAGGGCGCCGGGAAGACGACCCTGGTGACACATCTGCTCCGTAGACTGGCGGAGCGTGGCCTGCGTGGGGCCGGCGTGTCGATTGATGATTTTTATCTGACCCGAGCCGAGCAGTTGGCACTTGCGGCGGCGCATCCCGGCAACCCGTACCTCGAACATCGTGGGTATCCCGGCACACACGACATCGCGTTGGGGACGCAGACGCTCAGGGCGCTGAAGGGCATCACGGCCGGCATGTCGCTCCAGGTTCCGGTCTACGACAAGTCTGCGCACGGCGGACGTGGCGACCGCGCCGCGGAATCCGACTGGCGGGTCGTGGACGGCCCGCTCGACGTCGTCGTCCTTGAAGGATGGATGCTCGGCTTCACTCCGGTGCCTGAGTCCGACCTGCCGGACCCGCTGATGTCAGCGCCCAACCGCGCGCTCGCGCAGTACGCCGCGTGGTACGCGCTTGTGGATCAGTGGATCGTGCTGCGCGCCGCAGAGCCGGAGTATGTACTGGAGTGGCGCGTCGAGGCCGAGGAACGCATGAAGGCCTCAGGAAAGCCCGGCCTCAGCCGTGAGGCCATCGAAGACTACGTCCGACGTTTTCTTCCCGCCTATCGCACCTACGCGACCGGCTTGGCGAACGCGGGCCCATCGGACCTGACGGTCACGATGGGCCTCGATCGGAAGCCGCTCTAGCGTCCCGTCGCCTTCTTGATCGCCGCCGCGGTGACCTGCGCGCGGAAGGCGACGATCTCCTTGCCGATGGCGAGGGCCTTGTTCAGATCCGCTATCGACACGCCGTCGATCGTGGCCTTGCCGGCTTTGACGCGCGCGTCCCACCGGACGGAGTTCGGGTCGGTCACCATCATGTTCATGGTGATCGTCGGGTCGTCGTGCAGGCCGTCACTCTTGCGGCCGGCCGGAATCAGGCCCTTGGCCTCCATGGCCGTCGTGACGGTGTTGTAGTCGTAATGTTCGCGGACGTGAACGACCTTCGGGGTGCCGCTCCATTCCTTGGTGAACTTGTCGGCCACGGCCTGCATCCCGCGCACGTTGCCGCCGGAGTCGCCGATGAGCACGATGTTTTCGAAGCCATGCACCTTCATGCTGAGCACGATGTCCGACAGCAGCGCGCCGAACGTCTCCTCGGTGACGCTGATGGTGCCGGGTGACGTCATGTGGCCCGACGGCGGATCGAGGCGACCCTCGGGCACAAACGGCACGATGGGCGCGCACAGGGCGTCACCCAGCAGGCGCGCCGTGGCTTCGCAGTTGGCGCGCAACACGTAGTTGTGTTTGCCGAGCGCGAGCCATGGGCCGTTGGGTTCGACGCCGCCGGTGGAGATGATGATGGTCTTCTTGCCGGCCTTCATCGCATCCCGCACGTCCATCCATGTCATCTCTTCGAGCCATACCGTGTTGGCCGCAGGCAGCGGATTCGCCGCGTCGGGACAATTCAGTGGATTGTTCGCGCACTGACCGCCCCCCATTGACGGCGGCCCCGCCTGTCGCCCGCCGCCTCCGCCTTGACGGCCGGCTTGCGCAGGCGGCTGCTGTGCCTGTTGCGCCACGAGCGGCGCCAGTCCGAGGATTACGGTGAGCGCACAGAGAGACAGAACCAGTCGTCGGGACATGAAGGCCTCCTACGGCACGTACGCGATGCAATCAATCTCCACCCGCAGCCCGACCCCGGGGAGTCCGGCTGCCTGGATGGTGGTGCGCGCGGGGCGGTGGTCGCCGAAGACCCGCGCATACACGCCGTTCATCTGTTGGAACTCCGACATGTCGATGAGGAAGACGCCGCATCGAAGCACGTACTGCAGGTCCGACCCGCCGGCCTTCAGGATGGTCTGCAGGTTGCGGAGACATTGTTCGGTCT
>CAZLJG010000058.1:0-14137 GCA_964559545.1 uncultured Solibacteraceae bacterium
ACAACTTGATGAACGCAAACGTGCCGATCAGCGACACGGGGATCGTCAGCGCCGGAATGATTGTGCTGCGCCAATTCTGGAGGAACAGGAACATGACGAGCACGACGAGCACGATGGCTTCAAGAAGCGTCTTGAGCACCTCGGTGATCGACTCCTGTACAACGCCGACGTTGTCGAACGCCAACCGCACCTGCAGACCCGGCGGGAAGTTCTCCTCAAGCCGCGCCATGGTCGCCTGAACGCCCTCGAAGGTCTCGATGGCGTTGGCGGATGGCAGCAACTGCACACCAATACCCGACGCTTCGAGTCCGGCAAATCGCAGGACGGACGAATAACTCTCGGCGCCCAATTCCACCCGGGCGATGTCCTTCACGCGCACCAGCGCGCCACCAGCACCCGCCCGCACGACCACGTTCTCGAATTCGGAGGGTTCGATCAAGCGGCCCTGCACACGCACGCTGATCTGGAACAGTTGGTCGGCCGCTGCGGGCGCATCACCGATCGACCCTGCCGCCACCTGCACGTTCTGTTCGCGCAGCGCCGCGACCACGTCACCCGCCGTCAAACCACGCCCGGCGAGTTTGTCGGGATCAAGCCAGAGCCGCATGGCGAACTTCCGCTCGCCGAAGATGATGACGTTGCCAACGCCCGGCACACGCTTCAAGGCATCGCGCACGTAGCGGTCGAGATAGTTGCTGATGAACAGCGAGTCGTACCGATTGTCCTCGGAATAAAACCCGTACGCGCCCAGAAACCCGGCGGAGTTCTTGTTCACCGAGATCCCGTTGGTGCGCACCTCGGCGGGCATGCGACCCAGCGCCTGATTGACGCGGTTCTGCACGTCCACGGCCGCCAGATCCGGGTCGCGGCCAATCTCGAACGTCACGGTGATCGAGGCGAACCCGGTGTTCGTGCTCGACGACGTCATGTAGAGCATGCCTTCGACGCCGTTGATGACCTGTTCGAGCGGCGTGGTGACCGCGCTTTCGACCGCCTGCGCGTTGGCGCCGGTGTAAAACGCGGAGACCGAGACCGACGGTGGCGTCAGTTCGGGATACCGCGCAATCGGCAGCGTCGGAATCGACACCGCGCCCGCCAGCATGATGACGAGCGAACAGACCGTCGCGAGGATCGGTCGCGAGATAAAGAGCTGGCTGAGCACTAGCGACCTCCCGCAGCGGGCGGTGCCGGCTGGGCGGCCACCACCGACGCGCCGTCGCCGATCTTCTGGATGCCACCGGTGATCAGGCGCTCGCCTTCCGTGAGGCCGTCCTTCACGAGGTAGTTGTTGCCCACCACCGCGCCGAGTGTGACAGGCCGCATCCGCGCGACGAGCCCACCACCTTCGCCGGGTTCCGCGACAAACGCAAAGAACTGTCCGCCCACGCGTGTCACCGCGTTGAGCGGCACCACAAGCGACGGCACCTGCGCCCAGATGACCTGCGCGCGAATGAACTGATCGGCGCGGAACCGCGACGCGTCGGCGCCGAGCGTGGCCTTCGCCAGCACGGTCTGCGTGTCATCGACGTTGTTCGCGACAAAGTAGATCTTCTCGGTGGCCAGCACTTCCCCACCTTCACCGATCAAGCGGACGGTCAAGCCGGGCTTGAGTCGAGGCGCATCCTGCACGGGCACGTTGATGTAGGCCTCGAGGCCCGCGTTGTCGTCCACCGTCATCAGGCGGGTCGCCCGCGTCACGCGCTCCCCCACACGCACGGGGATGTCGCCCACCGTCCCGGCCGTCGGCGACGTGACACGCGCGTACGCCAGTTCGAGGCGCGCCTGGCGAATCTGTTCGTCGAGCGCCTTCAACTGGGCTCCAGTCGCAGCCAGCGCTGCATCTGCGCGCTCGACTTCCTGGACGCTCACGGCGCCAATGGCCAGGAGCGCCTTCGTGCGCTCGGCATGCTGCCGGGCGAGTTGTGCATCGGCTTCGCGAGCGGCTCGCGTGGATTCCAATGCGGCGATCGCGGCCTGTTGCGGGGCACTGTCAATTTCGGCAAGCACCGCACCGGCCGGCACACGCTGGCCGGAGGTCACCGCGATGCGGGTCAGAAACCCCTCCACCTGGGGCTGGATGGTGGACGACCGCCGCGACTTGACGGTGCCGACGTAACTGCCGGCGTCCTCAACCTGTTGCATGGTCAACGTCGTGATGTCCACCGGGGTGCTTGCCGCAGCGCCGCCACGGCCACCGGCTGGAGCGCTGCCGGACGAGCCGCCGCACGCCGCGACAACCAGCAGCAGGGCCACGCTAACGGAACCCGTGAGTCGTGACGTCAAAGACGAAGTGGAAGCAGCGGAAGCAGAGGAGATGAATATGGAATGCAGCATAGAAGGACGGCTCGCGTTGGAACCGACTAGTGTAGCGTATCCTTGGCGTATGGTCTCCCGTCTGCAAGTGGCACTTGCGTCCCTGATGTGCGTCTTTGGGACAGCAGCCACGTCCCTCGCACAACCCGCCGTCGAAGCGGTGTCGCTGATGACGACGCCGGTCTATCTGTTTCAGCAGAACCGGCAGATCTCGCAAGGCACCGGGTTCTTCTTCGGGATTCCGAACGCGGCCAACGTCATCGATACGGTGTTCCTGGTGACGAACTACCACGTCATCACCGGCAACTCGCCGAACACCAATCTCTCCGCCAAGGGCGACCGCATCGTCTTCTACGTGCACCTCGACGAGACCGATCCGTCGAAGGTCAAACAGATCGCGCTTCCTCTGTATTCAGTCGCGGGCGCGCCCCTGTGGGAACAGAGCGAGGAGCACCCGGACGCGGACCTGGTGCTGGTGCCCATGCCACCCGCCACGTACGAGAGCATCAAGATGTACGTCTTTACGGATGGCCACACGCGTGGACGTATCACCGTACGCCCGACGTCACCGGCCACCCTGTTGGGATATCCCTACGGGTTCTCTGACAACGTGAATCGCCTGCCGGTGTGGAAAACCGGAAACATTGCGAGTGAACCCCACATGGACTTCCAGGGGAAGCCGGCATTCCTCGTGGACGTCTCCGCGTTTCCCGGAATGTCGGGGTCTCCCGTGCTGGCGGTGGCCAACGGTGTGTATGAGGATGACCAGGGCCAGTTTGTGACCGGCAAGGGATTTACGCGCCTGCTCGGCGTGTTCTCGGCGATGCCGGTGATTCGCTCCGACAACCCCGGCCAGGCCGACACCTCATTGCAGTTGGGCATCGTGTGGAAGTCGTCGATCATTGCCGACCTGGCCCGCCGATACAAAGAGCGCTGACGCCTGTGTCCATGGAATTTGCTGACGAGGTCTACGGCGAACTGCGGCGGCTGGCCAACGGCTACCTGCGGCGGGAGCGCGCGCGCAGCATTCAGGCGACCGAGCTCGTGCACGACGCGTATCTGCGGATGCAGAAGGAAGCGCATCCGCAGTGGCAGAACCGTACGCACTTTCTCGCCATCGCCGCGATCTCGATGCGACGACTGCTCGTGGAGCGCGCCCGCGCGCGCCATGCGAACAAGCGGGGCGGGGATCAGATTCGCGTGACACTTGATGACGCCTCGGCATCGATTGAGGCGCGGTCAATCGATTTCCTCGCACTGGATCAGGCGCTGGAAGCGCTCGCACGCCTGGACCCGCAGCAGGCACGCATCGTGGAGCTGCGGTTCTTCGGCGGCCTCACCGTGGAGGAAACGGCCGAGGCTGTGGGCATCTCGACGGCGACAGTGAAGCGGGATTGGACCGTCGCCAAGGCGTGGTTGCTGCGCGCACTCGAGACTGGTGAGACGACCGCATGACTCCGTTGACCCCGGAAGAATGGACCCGCGCAAATCAGGTCTTTCATGACGCGCTGGAGCAGCCGGCCGACGCGCGCGCGGCGTTTGTGGACGCGGCGACCGCTGGAGACGCCAGGCTCGCCTCCGAGGTGCGGTCGCTGCTCGCCTTTCACGAACATGCGGACACGTTCCTGGATACGCCGACCGTCGACCTGACACTCGAAGGGCAACAGCTCGGCCCCTATCGTGTGCTTCAGGAAGTCGGTCACGGCGGCATGGGCGTCGTCTATCTGGCCGAAGATACGCGTCTGGGCCGAATGGTCGCGCTCAAGGCCATTCCCCCCGCGTGGACACACGATGAGGCACGCCGGGAGCGACTGCGTCACGAAGCACGGGCCGCAGCCGCGTTGTCACATCCGGGCGTTGCGGTGATCTACGCGCTTGAGGAGATCGACGATCAGCTGTATCTGGCGTCTGAATTTGTGCGCGGCAGCAGCCTGCGGGATGAAGTCCAGCACGGGCCGCTCCCGTTGAGCACTGTGATTGCCACCGCGCAGGATCTGGCGGATGCACTCGTGGCTGCCCACGACCGTGGCATCGTGCACCGCGACCTGAAGCCCGACAACATCATGCGCACGCCGCAGGGACGCGTGAAGATCATCGACTTCGGTGTGGCCGGTCTGGGCCCGGTGGAGGGCACCTCCCCTGGCACCCCCGCGTACATGGCCCCGGAACAACGCGCGGGTGGGCCTTCCGATGTGCGCGTGGATCACTACGCGTTCGGGATCCTGCTGCACGAACTCGCAACCGGCGAACATCCGTTTGCGCAGGGCGACACGCGGCGCCCGCTGGACGCGACGAACCCACAGGCGGCATCCCTCGATCGCATCATTGCGCGGTGCCTCGAAACGAACCCGACCGATCGATTCCCCACTACGCTGGCCCTGGCCGACGCGGTCGCCGACCTCGGCACCGTCCCCACGCGCGCCACGTCGGTGGTGCCTCCGGTGCCGACACCCGGTGTCTTCACGCCGCTCTGGTGGTGGCAGTTCCACCAACTCGTGACCAGCCTCGCATACGGCGTCGTGCTTTACTTTCTGTGGGCGGGCCGCGACTGGTTGCCCGGGCCCGAGGGCCAATGGCTGTTTCTCGCGGGCCTGACCGGCGCGCTCACGGCGAACACACTGCGCCTCCACCTGTGGTTCACGTCGCGTTTTTATCCGGAAGAATGGGACACCCAGCGCCGGCAGGCCTGGGTATGGACACGGCTCGCCGATTTCCTGCTCGGCGCGGTGCTGCTCCTGGCCGGCGCCAGGCACCTCGACAGTCACCCCAATCTCTCCGCGCTTTTCCTCGGCTCGGCCATCACGATCCTGATCGCCTTCGCCGTGATCGAGCCCGCCACGACAAGGGCTGCATCACGACAAATCAAATGACATCTCGGAGCGCACGGGCTTCAGCCCGTGCGTGACCGCCGGGCTGAAGCCCGGCGGCTCCAAGCGTCGTGAGCCCATTCCTCACCGCTTCGCGCATTCCATGGCAGGAGGGCGTGAATGGAACCGACGACAACGTTCAAGGATGCCGTGCGCGACATGGGAGGCGTCACGGTGCGCGTGGAGCGACGGGTGCTGCACTGGATCGCACCGCGCTTGCCCAGAGCCGTCAACTCGGATCATCTGACGGCGCTGGCCATGGTCGCGATGGCGATGGCCGGCGCGAGTTATTGGCTGGCAGGGTCGCAGGTCTGGGCCCTGTGGCTCGTGAATCTCTGTCTCGCGATCAACTGGTTCGGCGACAGCCTCGACGGCACCGTCGCGCGCATCCGACAGCAACAACGTCCCCGCTACGGGTTTTATGTGGATCACGTGGTGGATGCGGCCGGACTGACGCTGCTGCTCGGCGGCATGGCGCTCTCCGGCTATATCACGCCGATCATCGCCATCGGCGTCATGGCCGCCTATCTGCTGCTGTGCGTCGAGATCTACCTGGCGACGTACACGCTCGGCACGTTCACGATGAGCTTCTTCAAGGTCGGCCCGACGGAACTACGCATCCTGATGGCGCTGGGCAACGCCGCGACGTTCTTCCTGCATCCGGATCCACACGTGCGTGTGCTCGGTGTTGACGCGCGGCTCTTTGACGTCGCAGGCCTGATGGCCGGCGCGGGCCTGATCGCGGCGTTTGTCGTGGCGGTGGTCGGGCGGACGAAGACGCTCTATCGGATGGAGCCGATTAGTCGGATCCCAGCGCTGCCCCGGCCAGGTAGACCGCACCAGTTGGTTGCGGGAGCCCACCCGTCGGTTCAAGCGTGACGGCCACGCTGGCTGGCATCACCGAAATGGGCGGCGTCTCCATCACCGCGTGCACACGACCTGTGGCGTCGGGCGCAAACACGCCGACACTCACCGGTTTCGCATTCACGATGATCCAGAGCTGGTAGACCTTGCCGGCCGGCAGCGCCGGAAGGCCGTCGGCCGTGAACACCATGCCGTCCTTGTGGCTCACATACGCCCGCGCGTGCGCGCCGCGCGCGGGCTCGTGGGCGGTGAGGCTGTAGGTGATCATGTCGGACGCGCGCAACACCTGCGCCTGATGCGTCACCGTCTCCACCTGCTCCTCGAGCGACGCGCGCGCCACGAGCAGGTCACGCGTTTCCGCCTGAAGCTCGGCGATGCGGTCGCGCAGCGAGGCCACTTCCTGCCGCGCCGCCGACCACTGCCACAGCGCGACCGCGAGCACGGCCACCGCAGCGAACCGCATCGCGACTGACAGCGCGGACATCGAAATCAGAGGCGCCGTGGCCGCAAGGCCCGGACGCTGCGTTTCCGCCTCGGGGATCGCGAGAATCCGATTCCGCAATCCGCTCGGGGGTTCCGCAACATCGACCGAACGGCCGATCGCATCAAAGGTCTGTGACACGGCGGCCACCTCGGCGCGGCACGCCGGGCACCCGGAGAGATGCGCCAGCACCCGCGCCCGCGTCACCTCGTCAAGTGTGCCGAGGACGTACTCGGGGGCCAGCTCATACACGTCCTGATGTGTCATACGCGCAGCCCTCCTTTCCCTGAATCCTCGGATGCCATGGCGTCACGCAGCCGCTGCAGGCCGGATCGAATCCGCGTCTTGATCGTGCCGAGCGGCGTGCCCGTGCGATCGGCAATTTCTGTGTGGCTCAACCCCTGAAAGTAGGCCAGGTCGATCGCATCGCGCTGGTCGGTCGGCAGACCAGCCAATGCCAAGCGCACTCTCGACGCGTCCTGAGACGAGGCCACGATCACATCTACGGATGGCGCGGCGTCCGGGATGGCGGCCATCTTCCGGCCATCATCATCGCTGCCCCCCTGGGGCCGGGACCGGCGCGCGCGAATCCGGTCAATGGCCCTCGTACGCGTGGTCACCAGCAGCCAGGCGGCCACCGCTCCCCGCGCCGGGTCATACCGAGCAGCATTTTTCCAGGCCAGCGTGAAGACGTCCTGCGTCAGGTCCTCCGCTTCGGCGGGATCCCCCAGAATCCGTGCGGCCAACGCATACACGGACCGGCCGTGGCGATCGTACAGGTCGGCCAGCGCGGATCCATCCCCGCCCGCCATGCGCTGCACTGCCGCCAGATCCAGATCAACCACGTAAAAGGGAGGATATCAGTGTCAGGAGTCGAGGGCTTGGCGGACGCGTTGGGCGAGGGCGGCCGGCAGATACGGCTTTGGCAGAAAATCCACCGCCTCCGCCACGCGCCCCTGCACGTTCGCGATTTCCTCGTTATATCCCGACGTGAAAAGGATTTTCATAGACGGCTTGTCCCGCTTGATTCGCTCCGCCATCTCCCAGCCGCCCATCTGGGGCATGACCACGTCGGTGACGATCAGGGAGAGGCGGTCACCAAGCTCCTCGGCGAGAGTCAGGCCCTCGACCCCATTGGTCGCCGTCACCACGTCGTACCCCTGCCTCGCGAGTGTCGCGCGCGCGACGTCGCGCACCATGGGTTCATCCTCGACGATCAACACCATCTCCCGGCCCTTGGCATCCACGGCGTGAGCCGCCGGCGCAACCACCTTCGAGACCGCGCCTTCTTCGAGCGGGAAATAACACGTCACCGTTGTGCCGTGACCGACCTGACTCGCCAATGTCATGTGTCCGCCGAACTGAGTGACCATGCCGTACGCTGTCGACAGTCCGAGCCCGGTCCCCTGCCCCTTGGGCTTTGTCGTGAAAAACGGATCGAACACCTGCGATCGGATATCGGCCGGAATGCCGGTGCCTGTATCAGCCACGCTCAGCGCGACAAATCGGCCCGCCGGCACGTCCGTGCCCACGGGGCCCTGCACGTTATTGGTCTCGATCCGCAGCGTGCCGCCCTCCGGCATCGCATCGCGCGCATTGGTGACAAGGTTCATGAGCACCTGGTCGAGTTGATTGGCATCCAACCGCACGACCGGCGACAACGCCTGCGGCGCAAATTCCACGAGGATGCGCGACCCCGCCAGGTTGCGCACGAGTCCGTCCAGTCCCATGAGCACCGCATTCAGATCCACCAATCGTGGATCCACCAGCTGACGACGGGCGAAGGTCAGCAGCTGCCGCGTCAATCCGGCGGCGCGCTGCCCGGCGCTTTCGATTTCCGACAAGCCCGAAACCAATTCCTCGGCCGACGGGTGATCCGCCGCCGCATCCTTCAGCAATTCCGCATACGAGAGGATGACGGTCAGCAGGTTGTTGAAGTCATGGGCCACGCCTCCGGCCAGGCGACCCAGACTTTCCATCTTCTGGGATTCGATCAGCCGCGTCTCCAGACGCATCCGCCGCGTCACGTCGAACGCCAGGCCCGCCACCAGATAAATGCTGCCGTCCGCGCGCCGGATGGGGAACTGCAGGTCCTCAATCCACACCAATTCCCCATCGGGTCTGGTGATGCGGTATTCGATATCGAGTCGCGTCAGCCGCTCCTTGTACGCCGCCGACACGCGCGGCTTGTCGTCTTCGTGAACCGCGTCGAGAAAGGAAAACGGATTGGCGTACAGCGATGCCCGCGTGCGGCCCCAGATCCGTTCGTAGGCCGGGCTGATGAACAACATGCTGCCGGTATGCGGCTCCACGAGATACACCACCGCCGGAATGTGCTCGGCCAGCTGCCGGAAGCGTTCCTCCCCTTCGCGGAGGGCATCCTCAGCCGCGCGCTGTTCCGTTTCGTCCACGACGACGGCGATGTGGCCGAGGCAGGTGTCGCCGGACCAGATTGGGGAGGTGCGTACGCGCCACCAGAACACTCGCCCATCGGGATGGAGAAAACGTCCCGCATCGACATACGACTGCTTGTCGGCCGCTGCCGCCAGCCAGCCGCTCAGCAGGCGTTCGCGGTCATCGGGGTGACACCCGGCCAACCACCCTCGACCCAGCACACTCTCGAGCGGCAGGCCGATCATGCGCAACGCCGTGTCGTTCGCGTAGCGCACATCGCCTTCGGGAGTCGTCATGGCAATGCCGGCCGGCGAGGCATCAGCCATCGCGCGGAACTCGCCCTCGCTCCGTCGAAGCGCCTGTTCCTGCACACGGCGGGCCGTGACGTCTTCCGCAAGCACGAGCCGCGCCGGACGGCCGCTCCACGTGACCGGACGCGAGTGGACCTCGACATGCAGCACCGCGCCGTCCTTCCGGCGATGTGTCGCCATCTGCGGTGGCAGCTCAGCCTGGGGATCTTCGAGCAGTCGTTCAAGCGCGGCCCACTCGCCTTCGACCCGCAGGTCTTTCAGCGTGATCGCGCGGAACTCGTCGCGTGTGTAGCCGTATTGCCGCAGGGCGGCTTCATTCACTTCCAGGAAGCGCAGCGTGCCGTACTCAAACACAAACGACGCCACGGGACTGCCTTCAAACAGCGCCCGTGCCTGGGAGTGCACGTCCTCGTAGGCGGCAATCGTGCGTCGCAGCGCGATCGTACGGCGATAGGCCACGCCAAGGAGCACTGACGCCAGGACCAGAAGGCCCCCTGTGAACCACTCAGCCATGAGAACCCGGACATTATGCGCGGAGTCGCGGTCTATGATGGAACCGTGACGCGTGTTCTCACGATTGCCGGCGTCCTCATCACACTCGCGTGGGCCACCCACGCGCGGATGCAGGACCCTGTGTCGTATCGCGTCATCACCACCGACAGCGTGCAGTCGCTCACCATCCATTCGTCCACCGGCTCGACTGATGTGGTGACTCTGGATGCCGTGGCGAGACTCTTTGGACTTCTCGTGCGTGATGACGCACGCGCCGGCGGCGTTGTTGTCGTCTCGGGCACCGACCGCGTGGTGTTGACCGCCGGCCAGTCGACCGTCTCATCGGGCGGCCGGTTGGTGTCGTTGTCCGGACCGGTGACCAGAGCCGGCACCACCTGGCTCGTGCCCGTGGATTTCCTTCGCGCACTGAATCGCGGCATCGATGTCCGACGTGGGTCGCGCCTCATCGTCGTCGCGCCCGCGGTTGTGCCCCGGGTCACTGCGCGTTTTGAACGCTCTGCCTCCGGCGGGCGCCTGACGCTGACGCTCGACCCTGGCGCCGTGTCGCGCGTGACCCGCGAGGCTGCGCGGGTGACCGTGCGGGTGCAGGCGACGGCGCTTGATCTCGAGCCGCTCGCGGGAGCGCCGGTGGATCTTGTCGCCGGTCTCCGCGCCGACGGCCCCTCGGTGCTCATTGATCTGGGATCTGCGGTCACCAACATCCGCGCGGATGACACGCGGGATCCAACGCGCGTCTCGATCGATCTCATCGGCGCCGCGACGTCAGCGGCGACGACGGCCATGCCGCCGCCCGCCACGGTGTTTGATCGCACGCCCGGCATCAGGACCGTCGTCATCGACCCCGGCCACGGCGGAGAGGAATCGGGCGCGCGCACGGCGGAAGGCCTGCTGGAAAAGGACCTGACGCTTGCGGTGGCGCAGCGTGTGAAGGCGCTGCTTGAAGCGCGCCTTGGCGTGCGTGTGGTGCTGACGCGTGATGGCGACACGGCCGTGCCTTCGGACCGACGTGCGGCGCTCGCCAACAACAACAAGGCGGATCTCTTCATCAGTCTGCACGCCAACGGCAGCCCGTCGGTCGCGTTGCGTGGGGCGCAGGTCCTCAGCCTCGACGTCTCGGACTACGCCAATCTCGATGCGGCGGTGCGACGCCCGGAAGCGCCGGCCCTCGCCTTGCCGGTCGCTGGCGGGGGCACTCGCGTCATTGATGCCGTGCCCTGGACGCTGGCGCAGCTTCCCCTTGCGTCCGCCTCGTCCACACTCGCCGCAGTTGTTGCCCGCCGCCTGGCAGAGGCGGGCGTCACGATGCAGACGCGGGCGGTGGATGTTGCGCCGCTGCGTGTGCTCGTGGGTGCGGCGATGCCGGCCATCCTGATTGAACTGGGCGTTCTCACCAACCCTGAAGACGCGATCGCGCTGGCCGATCCGGCGCACGTGGAACGGCTGGCGGACGCGATCGCGATTGCGATCGCTGATGTGCGCCTCGGCGTCGGAGGACAGACGCGATGAGCACCATGTGGCGGTGGTTCTTTGCCGGCCTCGCGGCCGCCGCGCTCGGCGTGTGGCTGGTCACCCTCGTGTTGCCGGGCTGGCTCGCCGATCCCCAACCGGCTGCGGGCGTGGCCACGGCCGTCAGTGGCGAAGCCACGCCGCCGGAAGCGGGGCGCATCCGCGCGTCGTTGTTCTACGTGTCGCCCGGCGGCGATGCGCTGGTGGCGGTGGACAGCGACGTGGTGTACGCCCCGTCCCCTGCGGCACAGGCGCGGCGCATCGTGGAGGCGCAGTTGGCGGCGGCACCGGCGGGACAGATCTCCGCGATCCCGGCAGGCGCTGAAGTGCGCGCGCTGTTTCTGACCAGTCGCGGAGAGGCCTACGTGGACATCAGCCAGGCCCTCGCGGCCAATCACCCCGGTGGGTCCGTGCACGAAGCGCTCACCATCTACTCCATCGTGAATGCGCTCACCGTGAATCTGCCCGATGTGAGCAGCGTCCAAATCCTCATTGAAGGCCGCGAAGTGGACACACTCGCGGGGCACATCGACCTGCGGCATCCGCTCTCGCGGGGGCTGCGGTGGATTGCACAGTATGCTGATAGACAATGACCCGTTTATTTGACCGCGCGGCGGATGCGCTGCGCCCGACATCGCTCACTCCCAACGTCCTGATTCACGCGGAAGGCTCGGTCATGATCGAAGCCGGCCTCACGCGCGTGATGTGTACCGCCTCGATCGAAGATCGCGTGCCGCCGTTCCTGCGTGGCAGCGGCAAGGGCTGGGTCACGGCCGAATACGGCATGTTGCCGCGTGCGACGTCCACGCGCATGCAGCGCGAAGCGACCGCAGGCAAAGTCGGCGGCCGTACGCAGGAGATTCAGCGATTGATCGGTCGGTCACTCCGATCGGTCACCGCGCTCAAGGAACTCGGCGAACGCACGATCTGGATTGACTGCGATGTCATTCAGGCCGACGGCGGCACCCGCACCGCGTCGATCACCGGCGCGTTTGTCGCACTGGTGCTCGCAATGGACCGCCTGCGCCAGCAAGGCGCCCTCAAGAACATTCCGATTGTGGATTACGTGGCCGCGACCAGCGTGGGGATTGTGAAGAACACCCCGCTGCTCGACCTGGCGTACGAAGAGGACTCCGCCGCCGAAGTGGACATGAATGTGGTGAAGACCGGGTCCGGCAAATTCATCGAGATCCAGGGCACCGCGGAAACGGACCCGTTTGACCGCGCCGCCCTCGATCAACTCCTCGCGCTCGCCGACAAGGGCATCGCGGAACTCGTCGCGAAGCAACGGGAGCTGGTTGGCACCATTCTCGGCCGGTAGCTTCTTGAAACCGTATGGAGCCGCCGGGCTTCAGCCCGGCGGACACCAGCCGGACTAAAGTCCGGCTGCTCCATACCGAACCCTGAACGGCACCGCGGAACCATAAACCGCGGAACCGTTCAGGGTTCCAGTTTTAGCGTCCGCCGCCGAAGGCGCCGCCTCCGCGGCCGCCTGCGGCACCTGCCGCCGGCGCCGTGCGTTCACGCATCGCGCGCGGGTCGAGGATCGTCGCGACCTCGTCGATCACGTCGCGGAGGTGGCGCATCGTCGCTTCGTCACGCGCGCCGCCGGCGCGCAACGCGCCGTCCACCGCTTCACCAATCGCCCGCAGCTCGCCCTTCAGCAACGACCGCACTTCAGCACTGGGCGCCGTCGCGCCGTTGAGGCGGTTGTCCATGATGGCGAGGTACGACCGCTGCAGGTTGCGGCGGAAGATGTCGATGTTGCCGCCCTTCTGGATTTCCGCGAAGATGCCCGTCCGCAGTTCGGTCAGGAACTCCACCGGCGAGTAGGCCGCGGGCCCATCCAGCGCCACCTGCTCGGTCATCCGATCGAGCTTGGCCGTCTGAATCAGGTTGTTCAGCACCGAGTTCTGGGCATTGCGCACGCGGTCGATGATACCGGCCGGTTCGATGCGTCGCAGAATCTCAGGACGCACCATCATCGACGGCGTCTGGAACGCGTTCGACACCAGGAAGCGCACGGCTTCCTGCTGCTTCGCGCGCGGCACAATTTCAAATCGCACGCCGTTCTGGCCGATGTGCTTCTGCTGTGAGTTGAAGCCGCCGACCACACGCGTCACGTGATTCATCTCGGTCGTCCACTGGCCGACCATGCGGCCGTAGACTTCCTCGAGCTCCGCCCACGGGTCACCGGGACGTGTGCTGGTGGCGCCGAGCAACATCTCGGACACGCGCGAGAGATTCTTCATCCCCAGCGTCGTCGCCATCACGGCATCGATGTCGCCCACGGCTTCGGTCTGGTCGCCGGGATCCGTGCCGCCGTTGCCTTCGGTCGAGAACCGCAGATACGGCTTGGCGTCCTGTTCCTTCGCCCACGTGTCGAGCGTCGGCTTTTCCTCGTCGGCCGTCTTGGCACCCGGGATCGGCTTGTAGCCCCACATCGTCGCCCACTTGTCGTACGGACCAATTTTCGGGATGAGATCGATCGGGTCGATCTTGTCCTCGGGCTGCGCGACGTAGTTGAAGCGCGAGTAGTCCATCAACGTCGGCGTGTGGCCCATTTCCTTGACCCACTTCGGGTCACGGATCTGCTCGATGGTGTACGCCGAGCTGGCCTTCATGTTGTGCTGGAAGCCGAGCGTGTGGCCGACCTCGTGCGCGACGACGTAGCGCATGAGTTCACCCATGATGTCGTCGGGCAGCGGCAACTTCTGCGCGCGCGGGTTGAGCGGACCGACCTGCACGAAGTACCAGTTCTTCGCGAGGTTCTGGACGTTGTGGTAATACTGGATGTCCGATTCGATGATTTCGCCCGAACGCGGGTCGTGAATGTGCGGACCCGACGCGTTTTCGGTCGTCGAGGGCAGCCACCGAATCACCGAGTA
>CAZLJG010000059.1:0-14087 GCA_964559545.1 uncultured Solibacteraceae bacterium
AACTGCTCCACCAGTGCGATGCGCGGCATCGGCAGTTCGCAGGCGGACCCGTACGCGTCCCTGGCGGGCGCGGCGGCCGCGCTGTACGGCCCCCTCCACGGCGGGGCCAACGAAGCCGTCCTCCACATGCTCAAGGAGATCGGCTCAGTCAACCACGTGCCCGAGTTCATCAAACGGGTCAAAGGCGGCGAGGGCCGGCTCATGGGCTTTGGCCACCGCGTCTACAAGTCGTACGACCCGCGGGCCCGGATCATCAAGCAGACCGCCGACCGCGTGTTTGAAGTCACGGGCCGCAACCCGCTGACCGACATCGCCCTCGAACTCGAACGAATCGCGCTCGAGGACGACTACTTCGTCAGCCGCAAGCTCTATCCGAACGTGGACTTCTACTCGGGCCTCATCTACCAGGCCATGGGGTTCCCGCTCGACATGTTCCCGGTGTTGTTTGCCATTCCCCGCACCGCGGGCTGGCTGGCGCAGTGGGACGAGTTGCTGCGCGACGGCTATCAGAAGATCGCGCGTCCGGGGAATATCTACCCCGGCTCCGCGAGACGCGACTACGTGCCACTCGCCGCTCGCGGCTAACCCCGTCGCCACCAGGCGACGGCACGCAGGAGGAAGCAGATGGTACGAGGAGTATTGGTCGCTGTCGGTGTACTCGCGACGACCGTGTGTGCGTCGGCATCACAGACGCCCCAGGCGCCCGCCAAGGCGACGTTTGACGGCGCCCGGGCCTTTGACCATCTGAAGGCTCAGGTCGCCATAGGCCCGCGTCCGGCCGGTTCCACAGGGATCCGCCAGACCCGCGCCTACCTCACCCGCCAACTCACGGCGTTGGGCCTGACCGTCCAGGAGCAGCCGTTTGTCGCCACGACCCCGATCGGGCCCGTGGAGATGGTCAACCTCATCACAGTGCTGCCGGGCCGGCGTCCCGAGCGCATCCTCTTCACCGGCCATTACGACACGAAGCTGTACAAAGACATGGTGTTCGTGGGGGCCAGCGACGGCGCGTCCAGTGCGGCCCTGCTGGTCGAACTCGCCCGCGTGCTGAAGGACCAGCCGCGGGAGTTCACCTACGAGTTCGTCTGGTTTGATGGCGAAGAAGCGGTGGTCGAATGGGACATCGACACCGACTCGACCTACGGCAGCCGGTACTACGTGCAGGCGGCGCAGAAGGCCGGCGCCCTCGCCCGCATCAAGGCGATGATCCTGGTCGACATGATCGGCCATCGCGATCTCCAGATCGAGCGCGACAGCCACTCCGCGACCTGGCTCACCGACATCATCTGGGGCACGGCGCGTCGTCTTGGGCACGGCCAGATCTTCCGCGACGTCACCACGACGATTGAAGACGACCACTTGCACTTCGTCCGCGCAGGAGTCCCGTCGGTGGACATCATCGACCTGAATCACTTCATCGCGCGCGGCCACTGGCACACGGCCAGTGACGACCTGAATGCCGTCTCGGCACGCTCACTGCAGATCGTCGGCGACGTGCTCGTCGCAGCGATTCCCGAGATCGAAAAGCACATCGGAGCCCAGGGGCTTTAGCCCCTGGGACTGACACAAGGGCTGAAGCCCTTGTGCTCCGTACAAAACAAGCGGCGGCTGCACGAGCAGCCGCCGCGAGTCTAGTCGTCGAAAACGACGGTTTACTTCAGGTGCTTGCCGACGAGCTTGGTCATTTCGAACATGTTGACCATGCTCTTTCCGCCGAACACAGCCTTCAGCTTGTCGTCCGCCTTGATGTTGCGGCGGTTGACCTTGTCCTGCAGGTTGTTCTTCTTGATGTACGCCCACAGACGCTTGGTCACTTCGGTGCGCGGAATCGGCTTGTCGCCCACGACCGCGGCCAGCGTTGCGCTCGGCGTCACCGGACGCATGAACGCCGCATTGGCCTTCCGCGCCGTCTTCTTCTTCGCCGCCGGCTTCTTCGCCGCCGCCTTCTTCACGACCTTCTTCGCGACTTTCTTTGCAGCCTTCTTCGCAGCTTTCTTCGCCATCTCGTCTCCTTGGAAGACGCGTTACGCGTCGGGATAGTCTCGCACGAAAATCATGTTTTTCAGAGGGAAAATGACGTCGCTCCCCTCTGGCGTCAGAGGAGCGCGCGGATCTCCGACTCGGTCAGCACCCCGCGGGCCTTCTTCGCGGCGGCAAAGATCCGCTCGACACACGCCTCGTCAGCCACCAATCCGCGACGCTCGAGCCAGTACACGACGTTCGATTTCCCCGACATGGGGCCGACTTCAATCTCCTGCTCCCGCCCCACCAGTGAGGCCGGCACCCCCGAATACACGGCATCCACGAGCGCGGCGTCCTGCTTCTTGTAGGCCTTGATCACGGCGGCGGCATGGACGCCTGTGGCCGTGCGGAAGGCGTCTCTCCCCAGCACGGGATAGTTCGGCGGCATGGGCACGCCGCACGCCTCCGCGACGACGGTCGCGTACGCGGTCAGATGTGTCAGATCCGCCTCACGGGCGCCCATGAGGACAAGATTCACGAGGAGCGAGTCCATGGGGGTGTTCCCCACGCGCTCACCGATGCCGAGGGCTGCGCCGTGCAGACGCGTGGCTCCCGCCTCCCAGGCGGCGAATGAATTGGCGATGGCGAGGTCCCGGTCCCGGTGGCCGTGCCAGTCGATCCCGACGCCGCCGCCACACGCGTCCACGATCGACTTGATGAATCGCGTCACGGCCGCCGCGCCCGCCGGCGTCGAGTGCCCGACGGTATCGGCGATGCAGACCCTGGAGGCGCCCGCGCGGATCGCCGCCGTATACAGGCGCTGCAGCGAGGCCGGGTCCGCCCGCGTCGTATCTTCCGTCACATACATGACGGACAAGCCCTCTTTCACCGCAAACCCGATGGCCTCCTCGGTGAGCGCCACCAGACGATCGAGCGTCCAGTCCTCCGCGTACTGCCGGATCGGACTCGACCCGATGAATGCACAGCACTCAATCGGCAGGCCGACCCGCTGGGAAATCCGGGCAATCGGCTCGATGTCGGCAATCAGCGTGCGGGCGGCACAGTTGGCCTGTACACGCATGCGGTTGTCGGCAATCTCCCGGGCCAGACGCTCCACGTCAGCGACGACATGGGGCCCGGCGCCAGGCAGACCGATGTCGGCCGTATCAATCCCGAGCGCGTCGATCAAATGCAGGATGCGAATCTTGTCGTCGATCGACGGCGTCTGCACCGACGGGGACTGCAACCCATCACGCAACGTCTCGTCATCAAGTTGGACCGGCGGGCGCGACGGCGCGGGGTCCACGGTGTTCCAGTCGTAAATCAGCGGATGCATCGTTCTCTCGTGTCCTACTTCTTCATCCAGGCAACGGTCAGCCAGCCAGCGAGGCTGACCAACCCGCCCCATGTCGCGGCGCGCACAAGGCCCGACTGACGCGCCTCGGCCATCAGCGCAGCGAGGGCCGGCTCCGGGCCGCGTCCCAACTCAAAATGTGCCACACGTAACTGGAAGTCGCGAATGGCGCCGTGCATCCACCAGTCGAAGACGGCGCTGCCCACCACCACACCGACCAGTAGCCAGGCCAACAGCGGCCCCGCCACCGCGCGACCACGCTCGCGCGTCAGTGCGAACCTCCAGGTCCGAGATACCGAATCACCATCGCGGTGATGTCGTCGCCCTGTGCGGTACCGGCCGTGAAGGCGCTGACCGCATCAAACACCTGGTTCACCAGCGCCTCGGCGTTGGTGCCCGCAGCGGCCTGCAGCGACGCGAGCACACGGTCGTCACCAAACTCCTCGCCCGCGCTGTCCTGCGCCTCCGACACGCCGTCGCTGAAGACCAGCACGGTGTCGCCAGGCACCAGCTGCACGTCCGCCTGCGCGTACGGCGCAAACTCGAGCAGGCCGACGACCGGCCCGCCTTCCTCAAGACGACGCACGCCTGAGGGGCCGACGACAAACGGCGGGTTATGTCCCGCGTTCGTGTACGTCAACAGACCGTCCACAGTGACAACACCCATCATCAACGTCACAAACCGTGACTCGATGCCACGGCGGCACAACACCTGGTTCGCCACCGTCACAAACGGTGCCGGTCCTTCGAAGCCATGCACCTGCGACGCAAACATGCCCTGCATCAGCGCCGACAGCAACGCCGCAGGTGGTCCCTTGCCCGCCACGTCACCAAGCGTGAATCCGAACGCCTTCCCGTCGAAGTCGAGGTAGTCGAAGAAGTCGCCCCCGATGGACCGGCACGGAATCGACGCCGCGGCCGCTTCAACAAACTTGAGCGTCGCGAGAGGCTTCGGCATCAAGGCCTGCTGGATCTCAGCCGCGATGCGCATCTCCTGCTCCATCTTCGACTTCTCGAGCTTTTCGCGGTACAGCTGCGCACTCTCGATGGCCACCGAGGCTTCGGACGCCAGCGTCTCAAGCGCGCGCTGCGTCACTTCGGAGAGCAGCGACCCCTTCTCGCGGCTGTCGAGGTACAACACGCCGATCCGCCGATCCTCACTCTGCGCGTCCGCCGCGTCCACGTACTGCACGAGATTGAGCGGCACACAGACGATGTGCCGTATGCCCAACGCGACAGTGCCCTGATGCACGTCCGCCAGCCCACCGTCGAGCAGGTCGGTGACCACGCGCAGTTGTCCCATCCGGAAGACTTCCTCGGGAATTTTCTGACTGACGCTGAAGGTCGAGTCCGTCAGCGAGATCTTGCCGCGACTGCGGGCGAGCTTGAACTCCAGCCGGCCTTCCGGGGTTGCCAGCATGATGAACGCGCGCTCCGCGCCCGAGAGTTCGATCGCCGCGTCCAACACGAGGGCGAGCACTTCCTGCAACACGCGACCCGACCCCAACGAACGGAATCCGTCGAGCAAGGCGGTGATCTGCCGCAGGTCGTCGCGAGCGCCGGTGTTCGATCGCGACAGTGAAATGGTGTCGGTCCCGATGTGGCACGCGAGATCCGCCCCGCCACCTCGACCAAGCCGGATCCGATCACCCGCCTTGATGGCCTGTGTGGTGATCTGGGCCTCGTTGACGAAGGTGCCATACCGCGACTGCAGGTCACGCACGACATACGCGCCGTCCTGGATGTCGATGGTGGCGTGTTCCCTGGAGACTTCGCTGCCGTTGAGCCGGAGGTCGTTGGTCTCCCGCCGGCCGATCGTGAAAGGTGTGTGGTCCACCAGCACCACACGGGTCCCGAGTGTATCGGTCACATCAAGTCGAAGCGGATCGAGCATCATCGCCGTCGCAGTCTACTTGAAGACGGCCCACAACACTGCCGCCACTGCCGCAAGGGCGAGCACCAATGCCACGACCCTGGGTGACACGCCGGCGGCCTGCGGTGTGCGCGACACTTCCGGGCCCTCCACCGTCGGCGTCCCGCACTTGTAACAAACGATCGCCCTCGCGGCGATAGTGGCCCCACACTCACGACACGTCATACGATTACCAGTCCCGGCCCTGTCCGGCCTTCAAGTATGCGCTTTCCTCTGCGCGACGTAATCCCGTCGCGAACACGTCCGGTCGTAACCTGGGTGACCGCCACCCTGGCCACCCCCATCCTGCTGTGGACCGCACCAACAGCCCTCACCGCGGGACTTCTGGCGTTAACCGCGATTCCCCTGCTGGTGCTTGGCGAAACCGTCGAGGACCAACTCGGGCGCGCCCGTTATCTCCCCATGCTGCTGGTGGCCGCGGGCCTCGGCGTCTGGCTCGGTGGAACGCCGATGGCCGCCCTCGCCGCGATCACCGCCGCCGTGGCCGGCACCCACATCGCGCTGTTTCCAACCGCCCGAGTGCTGCTCACGCTGCGCGTCGCCATGGTGGAAATTCCGGCGTTTTTCATCGCGGGGTGCTGGCTCATGACCATGCTAATCGCCGGTGTTCCGCTGCTCGGCGGCGCCGCCGCCCTCGTGCTGGCCGCCGCAGCCGCCCGGCTCATCCGCCCCCGCGACCACGCCCGATGGGCGCACTTCGACACGGCCGGTTAGCGGTCCAGGCCTCCGCCCTTCTTCCGAATCTCGGCCCCCAGGGTCGCCAAGTCGATCATCAACTTCTCCCACGCGGCGTCGTACTCCGCCGAAGGCATCGTCGGCTTCTTGCGGCGCAACTCATCGACCTGCTGCGTCAGCAGGTCCTGCCGCTGCAGCAACATCTGCAACGCCGGGTCACTCGGACGGGCCTCCACCTTCGCGTCCAGATACGTCATCGTCGCCAGCATCCCATCGTCACCGGTGACTGACGCGGCATCGCGGCCGACGCCATCACCGTTGTCTTCGATGAGCGCGCGCTCGGTGGAGAGCAGGCCCTTCTGCTCGAAGTGTTCCTTCTGCAGTCGTGAAGCGTACGTAAACGCTTCCCAGATCGACGTGCGGCCGTTCTTGTCGAGGTCCGCCTGTGGCGCCACCAGCGCCTGCGCAAAACTGCCGGCGAAGATCGTGGCGTACCGCTGCGCCGGCTGGGCCGTGGACGTGATGACGATGCGACGGTCGCCGGTGAGGCCGGCGGCAAATGGAAAACTGACGCTGGCGGTGTTCACGAATACCACGCGGCCCTTGATCGGCGTCAGCAGCGCATTCCACTCGGCGACGGTCAGGTCGGGACCGATCAGGTTGAACTTCGCCGCAGCACCCTCGCCGGTGCCATGTCCCACGAGAAACACAAACACCACGTCGGTGGCTCCCGTGGTTGACCCCAGGCGGGCGAACGTCGCGCGCACTTCTTCGGCCGTGGCCCGCCGTTCTCCATCCTTCGGCTGTTCGGTGAGCAGATGGATGTGGTCAGGCGCAATGCCGTACGCGTCTTTCATCGCACTGGCGACCTGATCCAGCCAGCCGCGGTGCTGCGTGGCGAACTGCGGTTCTCCTGACGCGCCCTGGATGAGCACGGCATGGCGGGAGGGCTGCGCGTGGGCAGACGTCGCGATGAGCGGGAGACACGCCAGAGCGACCAGGAATACGGCGCGCATTACAGACCTCCGATGGCCGCGAGCAGCAGGTCCTGCGCGCGCGAATACGTGGGCGCCTGTTCCAGCGCCTTCAGCGCGGCCTTCCGCGCGTCGTCCTTCTTGCCCAGGCCGAGATAGGCTTCGGCGACGTCGGCGTGCGCCTCTGCGAGGTTCGGCGGTCCGAGCGCCAACGACGCGAGCAGTTCCACCAACGCGGCGGCGTACTCCTTGCGCGCCAGCGCCTGTCGCCCCAACGCGGCGTGTGCGGACGCGTCAAATGGATCGGTATCGGCAATCACGCGCAGTGCCACCGCTTCGGACGCGTCGTCTTTTGACGAGCGCGAAATAGTGACGAGGCGGCGGGCCGCTTCAACGTTGTCGTGATCCCAGGTCAGCAGCTGGCGGAGTTCTTCGCGGGCCCGTGTGGCGTCCCCCTGTTGTTCGGCGATGTCCGCCAAAAGCGCACGCGGACTTGCCTCCCCCTGCGCCATCGGCGCGAGGGCGGCTGCGCGTTCAAGCGCGGCGCGGGCCCCTGCGAGGTCGCCGGTCTTGTGGAGCGCCTGTCCGTAGGCCAGCTGCACCGAGAAACTCTCCGGATGGTCCTTCGCGAGCACGGCCAACGTCTCGATGGTGACCCCGGCCGTCTGCGGCACGGCCTTCGGTTGCGCCATCGCCCGCGCGAGCGCGCCGTACTGCGCCTCGACGAAGGCATTAAACGAAGCGTCCACTTCGTCCACCGTCTTGCCGAACGCTTTTGCAAAGGCTTCCGGATCCTTGGCGCCGCCGGCGTACGCCGTCAGGAGTGCTCGGAGTCCTGCATCGCCGTTGAGTGAGACGAGGTGCTCGGTGAGCAACGACGCTTCGAAGTACGCGAGGGACAAATCACGTGGCCGCTGGAACGCATTCGGCAATCCCTTCACGCCGAACGTGCGTTTGGCGGACAACGCGCGGGCGAATTCGAGCGCGTTCTCGCGGCCCCACGCCTTGTTGAACCGATGTTCCTCGTAGACCGAGATGCCTTCGGTCAGCCAGCGCGGAACTTTGTAGTTGGACGCCTGCAGGGAAAACACATGGGCAATTTCGTGCCACAAGGTCGCTTGCCAGCTGAACGTCCCTGGCGGTCGCGCCGACGGAGAACTCATGGCCACGACGCGGCCGAAGCAGGCACCGAGGGCAAACTCCAGTCCGGGCAGTCCCATGGTGCGCACGGCAAAATCATCGTGCTTGGGGAAGATCTCGATCAGGATTGGCCCCTTCGGTGTGAACCCGTACCGTTCGACGAAAGTCGTGTACGCCCGCTCGGCCAATGGCACGGCGTACGGCTTGAGGACGTCCGCTTCGTGCTTCGCAAACTTGAAGACAAACGGCCCGGTCTCAAATTCCACGAACGACGCCATCGTGTCGAGCAACTGCAACAGGTTGAACGTGACCGTGTTGAACGGATCGAGTTGGAACGCCCGTTCGAGTTCCTGCCGGGCCTGCGCTTCATCTCCGGTCCGCATCAGGTACAGCCCAAGATCCGCGTGGGCATTGGGGTGATCCGAATCGAGTGCGACCGCTTTGCGCGCGAAGGCTGCGGCGTCCGCAAAACGGTACGCACGGGCCGCCTGCTCACCCAGGCTCAAATAACCACGAACGAAGAACGGGTTCGCCGCGACCCCGCGAGCGACGATGCCATCAGCGGCTTCGAGGTCGCCGGCCGCGTACGCCACCGCAGCGCGCAGGGCCATCTCGTCGTACGTCCCTGGTCGCACCGCGGCGACCTTGTCGAGTGCTTCAGCCGCGCCGCTCCGATCTTCCGCCATCAGGCGCCGCTCAGCCGTGAGCAGCCACACGTCAGGATGATTGGGTGCGAGCGTGCCGGCACGTTCGAGCGCCTCGTCAGCGGCCTGCGAGTCCTCGGTCGCCATCGCTCTGGACAACCCCACATACGCGCGCACCCACGCCGGGTCGGCTTCCATCGCGGCGCGATAACTGCGAACTGCCTCCCCGAACTGATACCGCTCATAGAGCATGTCGCCCCAGGCTGTCTCCATTTCTGCCTGCTGCAGCGGAATCGGTCCGACGCGCTGGAACAACGTATTCGCCTGTCGGATGTCGTCCAGTGCATGCGCCGCGCGGGCCATGCGCAGGTTGTTTTCGGGCGTCATGTCGAAGCTCTGTTGCAGCAGCTGCGACAACCGTCGGCGTCCCTCAGCCCGGCGCCCCTCCCGCAGGTCAAGCAGGCCGAGTTCCAGCAACGCGTCGGCCATGTCACCGGCGTCCACCAGCGCGGTCAGCCGTTGGCGCGCGGCCGCGGCTTTCCCTTCGAAGATCTCCACCAGTGCCACCGCCACGTCACGCGTGGCCGGCGGGGCCTGTGTGTTCGCGGCTATCGTCCGTGCGCGGTCCAAGGCCCCACGGCCCAGCGCCTGGCGGACGTGACGCACGAGCGTGTCGGCCGTCAGCGGCAGTTCCTGCGCCTGGCGCGTCGGCACCGCCCCCGGCGTCGACACCAGCGCCAGCACCACGAGGGTCGTCAGCAGAAGAACACGTCGAGCGGATCGCGGCGGTGTCGTCATGGGTGCGTCCTCAAAATCTACCATGGGATAAGATGCCCCCATGGCGCTGAACGAGCGGGACTTCTTCACCGAAACGACCCAGAGCAAGCCCATGTACCTGTCGTGTCCGCAGTGCCGACACAAGGACGACTATCAAATCAAGTGGCTCCTGCGGACGAAGAAGGAGCGCATCCCGAACGGCGCCGATTCCCGCGATCGGGCGATCTTCGAAAAGGTGCGCGACCACCTCTATCGCGTGGACGACTTCGTGAACTGCTCCAAGTGCCGCCGCCGGTTTGAAATCCCCTCACACCAATCGATGGTGTTCCTCTAGGGCGTGTCCGTAGTCTTCTACATCTCCGGCCATGGCTTCGGCCATGCGTCGAGAGAGACCGAGGTCATTCACGCGGTGGCCGCGCGTCAGCCGGAATGGCCAATTGTGCTTCGCACGGCGGTCTCCCCGTCCCTCCTCCACCGGTCGCTCCGCATCCCCTTCACCTTGCTCGATGGCGCGTGCGACACCGGCATCGTGCAACGGGACTCGGTCACGCACGACGACGAGGCGACATCGCGCGATGCGCTGGCGTTCTACGCGACCTTTGAGGAACGGATCGACGCAGAGTGCCGACGTCTGGCCGACCTCGACGTCCGGGTCATCGTGGGGGACATCCCTCCTCTCGCATTTGCGGTGGCCCATCGCCTGGGCGTGCCGTCGGTGGCGATCGCCAATTTCACCTGGGACTGGATTTACGAGTGGCATGACGATCTGCGCGACACGCCGGGATGGCTCGACCAGATTCGCGCGGCGTATCGTCACGCGACCATCGCGCTGCAACTCCCCTTCTCACCGCCCCTGGATGTCTTTCCCAGAGTGGAACCGCTGCCCCTGGTCGCCCGCGTGTCCGAGCGGCCGCGCGCCGAGACCCGACATCGCTTCGGCATCCCGCCCACACGCAAGGTTGCCCTGTTGTCGTTTGGCGGTTACGGCCTGCAGCGCCTTGATGTCGCGGGGCTCGACTGCCTCGACGACTGGACCGTGCTGCTCACCGATCGCATCGCATCGTCCGTGCCGCCCAACCCGAACGTCGTCTACATGGAGGAGGAGATTTTCACCACGGGGCAGCTCCGCTACGAAGACCTCGTGGCGGCCAGCGATGTGGTGGTGACCAAACCTGGATACGGCGTGCTCAGCGAATGCGCCGCCGCCGGCACAGCGCTGCTCTACACGTCTCGGGGACGATTCCGGGAGTACGACTTGCTGGTCGAACAGATGCCGCGTTTCCTGCGGTGCCGGTACCTCTCGCAGGAGGCGTTGTTCGCGGGACGATGGAAGGACGCGCTGGAGGCGCTGATCGCGCAGCCGCCCCCGCCCGAACGGCTGAAGACGACCGGAGCGGCTCGAGCCGCGGAGTGTATCGACTTACTTGCGCACGGTCACCAGTGACCAGATGCGCGGCCGGTTGACCCGCTCAACCGAACACGGCACCACGCCGGCTTCCTGAAACAACGCGTCACGATCCACATCCGCCTTGAACCCCACATGGACGGTCATCGGCGACAGCCAGCGTTCCACCCGCGAGAGCACCGCGTTCTGGCTGCGGAAGTGGTTCAGGATGATCAACTTGCCGCCTGGCGCACACACCCGACGCATTTCTTTCAGGACGGCCACCGGATCCGGCACGACGGAAATCAGGTACGGTGCGTAGACAACGTCGAAGCTGTTGTCGGGGAAGCGGAGATCAGCCGCGTCCATGTGGAACAGACGCGCCCGCAGTCCTTCCCGCGCCACACGCTCCTCGGCCCGCACCAGCATCTGTTGTGAGAAGTCGATGCCCGTGACCTGGCAGGCCTTCGGGTACAGCGAGAGATTGAGTCCGGTGCCAACGCCAACTTCAAGGACGCGCGTTCCCGGACCGGGCGCCATGACGGCCATCGCGCGCAATCGGCCCGGCTGCATGATGGGACCAAACGCGAGATCGTAGACCGACGAAATCTTGTCGTACACCCGTTCGACGAACGCGTTCTCGACTTCGGCGACCGAGACTTCACTGGGCGGCTTCATCAGACTCATCGACGACACCATCCCAGGACATAGGCCGGCGGGACATTCCGCCAGACGAGTTGCCGCGTCGGGGAACTCCCGAGGCGCGCCGTCATTTCCTGCCGGAACGTCGTCGCCAGCGGCGACGGGTACCCGTGGACATACTGAAACGTTGTGAACGTGCCGCCGGGTCGCAACACCTCGACCACACCATCGAGGATGGCGGAGGTGACCGTGGCCGGCAGTGACGCAAACGGGAGTCCGGAGATGATGTGATCGACCCGATCGAACCCGGCGGATGCGGTGATCGCCGGCAGATCGGCGGCCGATCCACACACTGCATCCACGCGCGGACAGCGCCGGTGCAGCTGCTCGACAAACCCGGGGTCCACGTCGATGGCCAGGCAGCGCGCGGCCGGGCCGAGATGCTCGGCGATCTCCCGCGTGAACACGCCGGTGCCCGGGCCCAATTCCACCACGCGGACCGGGCCCGAGAGGTCGAGGTCCGCGACCATGGCACGCGCCAACGCGCGGGAACTCGGCGCGACGGCACCGGTCGTTCTTGGGCTGCGGACAAAGCGCCCGAGCATGGCCAGGTGCTCGTTCATGGGTCGGACTATACCCCGTTTCTCGCGGTCAATCGGCTCAACAGCCGGTACGCGGCCTCCGATGACCCATGCAGGGCGCTGACGCGCAGCCCATGCCCGCGTGCGCGCAGGGCCTGAGCGGTCGCGAGCGACCACGCAAACCCGGCGCCCCCTTCATCAGGCGCCGATCGCAACTGCTCAAGCAGCCCCTCGGGCAGACGCACACCGGTCACTTCACTGGCGTGGAATTCCACCTGTCGGGCGCTTTCCACCGCCACCACCGCAGTCACCACGGGGAGCCCGGTCGCTTCGAGACGCGGCCACACGGCGTCAAACGCCGCGAGGTCAAACACGGGTGGCGTCAGCAGATATTCAGCGCCGGCCTCGACCTTGAACTCCAGGCGCCGCCATTCGGCATCAAGGTTCGGCGCAAACGGATTCACAGCGGCGCCCACATGGAACCTCGTCGCGACGCCGATCGACTGTCCGCCGATGTCGACGCCGTGATTCAGACGCGTCGCCATGTTCAGCAACCCAATGGCATCCACATCAAACCCCGACGTGGTGTCTGCGTACGCTGACTGCGGCGCTGGATCGCCGGTCGTGAGCAACACATTGCGGATCCCCATCGCATGTGCGCCGAGCAGATCCGACTGCAGCCCCATGAGATTGCGATCCCGACACGAGACGTGGAGGATCGCATCGAGCCCGGTCTCGCGCTGAATGTGCAGCGCCAGCGCCAATGCGCTGACTCTCGCGCCATTACGCGGGTAGTCCGGCACACTGACGGCCGACGCGCCGGCTGCGGCCAGTGCGCGCGCATGCGTCGTGGCGGGTGTCAGGTCGAGACCGCGCGGCGCGGCAGCCTCACCCATGAATACAAACGTCGAAGACGCAAGCTGTCGCCCGAAGGCCGACTTCTCTTCGCGCGGCACCGCGGGAAGTTCAACGGCAGGACCCGATGCCGACACCTGACGCACAGGTGCGGGACTCGGCACCGCCGCCCGCACTGTCTGGGCGATCTGCCGGATGTGCTCCGGCGTGGTGCCGCAACATCCGCCCACGAGGCGGACACCGGTCGCCAGGAATCGTCGCGCGTAACTCGCGAGGTACTCGGGCGATCCCAGATACAGATTGCGGCCGTCCACATCACGCGGCCGGCCGGCATTGGGTTGTGCCGAGAGCGCACACGACGTGAGCCCCGCCATCCGCTCGATGGTTTCAAGCATCGCGGCCGGGCCCACGCTGCAATTGACGCCGATGACATCCGCGCCGGCGCGTTCGAGGGCCGGGGCAAACGTCTCAGGCGGCGTGCCATCGAGGCTGTTCCCATCGTCTTCCGTCGTCATCTGCGCGACGATGGGGAGACGACTGACGCGGCGGACGCCGGTGATGGCCGCGACCAGCTCGTTGACGTCGCGGAAGGTTTCGAGCACAAACAGGTCCACGCCGCCCTCCGAGAGCGCCGCCGCCTGTTCCGCAAAGATATCTTCGGCTTCGCCCACGCCAGTCCTGCCCCAGGGTTCGATGCGAACACCCAAGGGGCCGATCGCGCCTGCGACGAAGACATGGTCACCGGCCGCGCGCCGCGCGAGCGTGGCCCCAGCGACGTTGATCGCATGGACGCTAGACGAGAGACCGAACGTGCCGAGCTTGACCCGATTGGCGCCGAAGGTGTTGGTTTCGATGACGTCTGCGCCGGCGCGCACGTAATCCTCATGCACCTCGGACACCAGTCCGGCGTGCGTGAGATTCAGTTCATCAAAACAGCGATTGAGGAAGACGCCGCGCGCGTAGAGCACGGTGCCCATCGCGCCGTCGCACACCAGGACGCGTTCCCGGAGCGCGTCGAGAAACGCGCGAGCCACGGTCAGCGCGCCTGGGTTGCGGGGGGCGTGCCAGGAGCGGCCACAAGCAGCTCGGTCTTGTCCCAGATGAAGTCCTGGTTGCTGTAGACCGCGAGTTCGTAGTCCTTGCCCATGAAGATGGCCGACACCGGA
>CAZLJG010000060.1:0-6614 GCA_964559545.1 uncultured Solibacteraceae bacterium
TGGCGGAGGGAGAGGGATTCGAACCCCCGGTGCAGTTCCCCGCACAGCGGTTTTCAAGACCGCCGCCTTCAACCACTCGGCCATCCCTCCGCGAAGGACCAGTTTACCGCCGACCGGATGTAAACCGTACTTCGCAAAGTGTAGGCTGGACGTATGTTCATGCGGATTCTGCGCTACGGCGCCATCGGCGTCGCGGTCCTTGGCCTGACAACGGCCATCCTGTACCAGTTCTTCGGCCTGCGGGTGGTCATCCTTGGAGGGGGCACACCGAGCCTGGCGTTTGTCACGTCGCCCGACAGTCAGGCCGCGGAGATCGATCGCCATCGCGCAGCCCAGGCGGCTGAGCCCGTGGCCATGCCGGTCGCGGCGCCGCAGGCTCCAACACCCGAGGCCGTGTCGGACGCCGCCACCTCGGCTCAGGCCATCGCCATGGCGCCCGACTGGGGCTTCTTCCGCGGACCTCGATGGGATGGGCACTACACCGCGCGTGCCATCAAGACCGATTGGCCCAATCGGCAGCTTACGCCGGTGTGGAAGCAGCCCTCGGGCAGTGGATACGCGTCCTTTGTAACCGCGCGCATCGGCGAGCGAGACCTCGCCTTCACCATCGAACAGCGCGGGCCGCAGGAAGTGATTGCCGCCTACGACGTTGCCACCGGACGTGAAGTGTGGACCAACAAGTGGGACGCCGAGTTCAAGGAGTTCATGGGTGGCGACGGCCCTCGCGCCACGCCCACCTACTTTGACGGACGTGTCTACGCCCAGGGCGCCACCGGAGAGCTCCGCAGTATCGACGCGGTCACCGGCGCCACCATCTGGCGCACCAACATTCTCGCGGACGCCGGCGCATCCAATGTGCAGTGGGGCATGTCCATCTCTCCGCTGATCGTCGACAACGCGGTCGTTACAGTGCCGGGTGGTCCCGGCGGCAAATCGGTGATGGCGTATGACCATCGCACAGGCGCGCGACTGTGGTCCTCGCTTAACGATCGCGCCGCGTACTCATCGCCAATGCTCGTCACGCTCGACGGCGTGCGGCAAATCCTCCTCGTCACGGCCACCCGCATCGTCGGCCTCGAGACCACGAAGGGCGCGCCTCTCTGGGAGTTCCCGTGGGTGACGATGTATGACGTGAATGCGGCGCAGCCGCTGGTGATTGGCGAGAACCGCGTGTTCATGTCGTCGGCCTACGACCATGGCGCAGCGGTCATCGAGGTGGATGTCAACGGCGCGACCGGAACTGCGCGGCAAATCTGGAAGAACAACCGGATGAAGAACCAGTTCACGAGTTCCGTGTATCTCGACGGATACGTGTACGGACTTGATGAAAGCATCCTCGCCTGCGTCCGCGCGTCAGACGGCAATCTGCAGTGGAAGGGCGGCCGGTACGGCTACGGCCAGATCGTGCTCGCCAGCGGCCACATCATCGTCATGACAGAAGACGGCGACATGGCACTCGTGCGGGCCACGCCAGAGAAGCACGACGAGGTTGCGCGCTTTCCGGTCCTCGACGGCAAAACCTGGAACCACCCCGCCTTCTCCGACGGACGACTGCTCGTCCGCAATCTCAAAGAGATGGCGATGTTTGATCTTCGTAAGTAGGGCCCGCTGAACTGCAGCGGGCCATCCTGACTACGCGCGAATGACGTCCAGCCCGCGCATGTAGGGCCGCAGGGCTTCGGGGACGACGACGGAACCGTCTTCCTGTTGGTAGTTTTCAAGGATCGCGATCAACGTGCGACCCACAGCGAGGCCTGAGCCATTCAGCGTGTGGACGAGTTGCGCCTTGCCCGTGCCCTCAGCGCGGTAGCGAATCTGCGCGCGACGCGCCTGGAAGCTTTCCGTGTTTGAGCACGACGAGATCTCACGGAAGGTGTTCTGGCTCGGGAGCCACACCTCTATGTCGAAGGTCTTGGTGGCGCCAAACCCCATGTCGCCCGTGCACAGCAGCATGCGGCGATACGGCAGACCGAGCTTTTCGAGAATGGTCTCAGCGTCGCGCGTGAGTTTCTCGAGCTCATCGTAGGACTGATCGGGGGTGGTGAACTTCACCAGTTCCACCTTGTCGAACTGATGCTGCCGGATCAGGCCGCGCACGTCGGCGCCATAGGAACCGGCCTCGCTGCGAAAGCATGGCGTGTAGGCGGTGTACTTCAGCGGGAGCTGGCGACCGTCGAGAATCTCCTCGCGATGGAGGTTCGTAACAGGGACTTCGGCGGTGGGAATCAGAAAGAGATCCCAGTCACCAGCAATCTTGAAAAGATCCTGCTCAAACTTCGGGAGCTGCCCCGTCCCGGTCAACGCGTTGCGATTCACCATGAACGGCGGCTCCACTTCCGTGTAGCCGTGGTCGGTGGCGTGAACCTCGAGCATGAAGTTGATCAGCGCGCGAGAGAGCTGTGCGCCGGCCCCCATCAACACTGCGAAGCGGGCGCCGGCCATTCGGGTGGCGCGCTCAAAGTCGAGAATACCGAGCGCTGCACCAAGCTCCCAATGCGGCTTCGGCGTAAACATAAACGTCGGCCGCGTGCCCCAGGTCCGCACTTCAACGTTGTCGGCAGCAGACGCTCCGACGGGAACGCTTTCGTGCGGCAGATTGGGAAACGTCAGGAGCAGCGCGTCGCGTTTTGCGTCGATCTCGGCGAGTTCAACCTCAAGGGCTTTGATACGCGCACCTCGGGCTTTGTTCTCCGCAAAGATTGCGCTGGGATCTTCGCCGGCCTTCTTGGCGCGGGCAACGGCCTCACCGGCGGTGTTCTGGTCGCGTTTGAGTCCCTCAACTTCTGGCAACACGCGTCGGCGCGCGGCTTCGAGCGCGGCGAGCGCGGCGAGATCTGCGGACGGGTCCATGCCGCGCGAGCGCAGACGTGCGTCGACCAGGTCTGGGTTTTCGCGGACGAACACCGGATCCAACATGGGGAGATCCTAATCCTTGCTGGGGGTGGTGGCGGGCTTCGTCTCGGTCTTGGCCTCGGCCTTTGTCTCGGTCTTGGTGTCCGTGGTGGTCCCCTTTTCGGCGGCTTCACCCTTGGCGGTCTTCGAGGTTCCGGTCGAAGACGACCCGGACTTCGCGTAGTCGTTTACGTACCATCCCGCGCCCTTGAACTGGATGGCGGGTGAGGAAATCAGCTTCGTCAGATGTCCACCACACGTCGGACACGGATCCTCCAGCGGCGGATCCGAGAACTTGCGAATCCGTTCGATCCGTCCACCACACGCGTCACACTGATACTCGTAGAGAGGCATTTGGTCTCCTCAGACAACCCCTGATTATAGATACACTTGCCTCAGGCTTTCCCCGTGCCAGGCACACTCTTTGTCGTCGCGACGCCAATCGGCAATCTTGAGGACTTTTCCTTCCGTGGGGTGCGCACCCTCCGGGAGGTGGACCTGATTGCCGCAGAGGATACGCGCCGTACGTCCAAATTGCTTGCGCACTACGAGATCCAGAAGCCCATGGTCAGCTTACGCGAGCACAACGAGGGCCGCGAGGCCGGCCGTCTGGTCGCGCGACTGGAGGCTGGAGAGAACATCGCATTGGTGTCGGACGCCGGCACGCCCGGAATTGCCGACCCGGGAACGGGTCTCGTGAGCCAGGCCAGAGCCGCCGGAATCCGGGTTGTGCCCATTCCTGGTGCAAATGCCGTCGCCGCCGCCCTCTCCGCCGCAGGCCTCCCCGCGGATGAGTTTGTCTTCCTCGGCTTTCCCCCATCGTCTGGCCAGCAACGTGAACGGTGGTTTGAAGACCTGGCTGCCAGCAGGCGGACCGTTGTCTTTTACGAGGCGCCGCACCGAATATCCAGGACAATGGATGAAGTATCTGAGTATTTGGTCGAATCACATATTATTCTGTGCCGAGAAATAACAAAGGTTAACGAGGAATTGGTTAAATGGCATAACAAGCAACCCATCAAAGAGCTTGGAGAGTTCGTGGTTGTCGTCGGTGCTCGTAAAGATGCCGTCGATGTCGACCCGGACGAGACCCTGGTAGCTCAGATTTTTGGTCAAATAGCAGATTCAACTGGGCTCCCTGAGGATGCGGTGAACGCGATGGTCGCGGCCCACTTCAAGGTGAGCCAGACGCGCGCGAGGAAGCTGCTCAAGAAGGGACGCATCCTGTTGAAGCGCGCACACGATAATCAGGAAGACCTATGAACGACTCAGGCGATCTCCACGTTGTCATCCTCGCAGCCGGGAAGGGCACTCGCATGAAATCTGCGATTCCCAAGGTGCTGCACCACCTGGCGGGCCTGCCGCTGATCGAACATGTGCTCAGAACGGTGGATCAGCTCGACGTGGCCTCCAAAGTGCTGGTTGTCGGCCATGGTGCCGACGAGGTCAGGACCGCGCTGGCCGGCCGGCCAGACCTTCAGTACGTGGTCCAGTCGCCCCAACTCGGCACCGGTCACGCGTTGCTCCAGGCTGAACCGGTCCTGAAAGACAAGAAGGGCACCGTGCTGCTGTTGTACGCGGACGTCCCCCTCCTGCAGTCGTCCACATTGTCGCGACTGGTCGAGGCCCACCGCAGCGCGCGGGCCGCCGCCACTGTCCTGACCGCCGAACTGTCGGACCCCTACGGCTACGGGCGCATCGTGCGGGACAAAGCGGGACTCATTACGCGGATCGTGGAACACCGCGACGCCTCGGCCGCACAGCAGGCGATTCGGGAGGTGAACAGCGGCATCTACACCTTCGCGCTGTCGGCCCTGTTTGATCACCTGCATCGACTCGCCACCGACAACGCCCAGGGCGAGTACTACCTCACCGACATCGTGGCGATGTATCGGCAGGAGGACAAACGCGTTGAGACACTACGCCTCGACAGCGCCGACGAACTGCGGGGCGTGAACAGCCGGCTCGATCTCGCCGAGCTCTCGGCCGTCCTGCGGCAGCGCAAGAACCGCGCGTTGATGGTGAGTGGGGTGACGCTCGAGGATCCAGCCACCTCGTATATCGAGATGGACGTCACCGTTGGCCAGGACACTATCCTCGGCCCAGGCGTCCGGCTCGAAGGCACCACATCCATCGGCAACCGCTGCCGGATTCACGCCGGCAGCCGTCTCACCAATGCCACCCTTGATGACGATGTGGTGGTGCTCGACTACTCCGTGATCGTCGATTCGTCCGTCGGCGCTCACGCGGCGATTGGCCCCATGGCCCACATCCGCCCCAACTCCGTGGTCGGCCCATCTGCACGTGTCGGGAACTTCGTTGAACTGAAGAAGACCTCGCTGGGCCGTGGCTCCAAGGCCAACCACCTGGCGTATCTGGGTGATGCGACGATCGGCGAGGGCGCCAACATCGGCGCCGGCACCATCACCTGCAACTACGATGGTGTGAACAAACACAAGACCATCATTGAGGACGGCGTGTTCATCGGCAGCGACTCACAGCTTGTGGCGCCGGTGACGATCGGCCGCGACGCCTACGTGGGCGCCGGGTCGTCCATCACGCGCGATGTGCCGGCGGGCGCGCTGGCGATTGCGCGCAGCCACCAGACCATCAAAGATGGGTGGGCTCAGAAACTGAAGGCCGATCGGGCAGCGGCAAAGAAAGAGAAGAAATAAACATGTGCGGCATTGTTGGGTACGTCGGCGATCAGCCGCTTCTGCCTGTCCTGATCGAGGGGCTTCGCAAACTGGAATACCGCGGCTATGACTCCGCCGGCGTGGCCGTGGTCAGGAACGGCGAGCTCGACATCAGACGAAGTGCGGGAAAACTCTCGAAGCTCGAAGATGTGATCGCGACGCGTCCAATTACCGGTGAATACGGCATCGGCCACACACGCTGGGCGACACATGGCCGGCCGACGGAAGAGAATGCCCATCCCCATCAGGACTGCAAAGGCCGCATTGTGGTGGTCCACAACGGCATCATCGAGAACTATCTCGAGTTGAAGCGGGCCCTGATCGCGAGAGGCCACACCTTCGTCACAGAAACCGATACCGAGGTCGTTGCTCACCTGGTCGAAGAAGAGTGGAAGGGCGACGGGTTGGCTGCAGCCGTCCGCCGCGCACTGTCGCAGCTGCGCGGGCTCTTTGCATTGGTCCTGATCTCCGCCGACGACCCCGACACGATCGTCGCCGCCAGAAACGGTCCACCGGTCGTCGTGGGGCTGGGGAAAGGCGAGTTCTTTGTCGCCTCCGACGTGCCCGCGATCCTCGCGCATACGCGCGAGGTGGTGTTCCTCGACGATCGGCAAATGGTGGTCGTGACGCGCACGGGCGCAGCGTTCTGCGACTTTGATGGTGTGCCCGTGGTTCGTGAAGCGCAGACCATCAACTGGGACCCGGTCATGGCCGAAAAGGCCGGCTACAAACACTTCATGCTTAAGGAGATTCACGAGCAGCCCTGGGCGGTGCGTGAAACCATCCTGGGCCGTGCGTCAGTCGAGTCAGGCAAGGTCTTCCTCGACGAGATGAAGCTGAGTCCGGAGGCGCTGCGTGACATCGACCGCATCGTCATCCTCGCCTGCGGCACCTCATGGCACTCGGCGCTGATCGGGAAATTCCTCATCGAAGACCTCGCGAGGGTCCCCGTGGAAGTGGACTACGGTTCGGAGTACCGCTACCGCGACCCCATCGTGGACGCCAGGACGCTCGCCATTGTCATCA
>CAZLJG010000060.1:6714-14044 GCA_964559545.1 uncultured Solibacteraceae bacterium
GAGTACCGCTACCGCGACCCCATCGTGGACGCCAGGACGCTCGCCATTGTCATCACGCAGTCCGGTGAAACCGCCGATACGCTCGCGGCCCTGCGTGAGGCGAAGCAGAAGGGGGCCCGCAGTATCGCCATCTGCAACGTCGTGGGTAGCATGGCCACCCGGGAGTCGGACGGCACCGTGTATACACACGCGGGCCCCGAAATCGGCGTCGCGTCCACCAAGGCGTTTACCGCGCAACTGGTGGCCCTGCAGCTCCTGGCCATCCACATCGCTCAAGTGCGAGGCGTACTCGCTGATGCCCGGGCGGTGCAGTTGCTGCGAGGGCTTGAGCAGCTGCCCCTGCAGATTGAGGAAGCGCTCAAAGAGGACCCGGCGATCGAAGAGCTCGCGAAGAAGCTTCACCAGCGCCGCGACTTCCTCTACCTCGGCCGCGGGATCAACTACCCGATTGCCCTCGAAGGCGCGCTGAAGCTGAAGGAAATCTCATACATTCACGCGGAAGGCTACCCGGCCGGTGAAATGAAGCATGGGCCGATCGCCCTCATCGACGAGGACCTCCCCGTCGTGGCCATCGCGCCCAATGACCACGTGCTCGAGAAGATGATTGGCAACATCCAGGAAGCCAAGGCCCGAGGGGGACAAGTCATCGTGGTGACGAGCCAGTCGCACACCCACGCGTTTGACGAGATCCTGGATCCGACGCGTGATGTCGTCCTGACGGTACCGGATGCTGATCCGCTCCTGATGCCGGTGCTCCTGACGGTGCCGCTGCAGCTTTTGGCGTACCACATCGCGGTCAGACGCGGTTGTGATGTGGACCAACCGCGCAATCTCGCAAAGTCGGTCACCGTCGAATAACTCGAGGTCCAGGGGTCCAGGAGTCCCAAAGTGCGATTCCTGTACACGATCGATGTAGGTGACAAGGGTTGGTGATTTTACGGGTGGTATCCTGAGAGCTTCGATGGATCTGCTCGAAGGACTCAATCCCGCACAACGCGACGCAGCGGCGCACACCGAAGGCCCCCTGCTGATTCTCGCCGGCGCCGGGTCGGGAAAGACACGTGTCATCACCGTGCGCATGGCGCATCTGGTGATGAGTGGCCAGGCGTCCCCCGATCAGGTCCTCGGCGTCACGTTCACGAACAAGGCCGCTGAAGAGATGCGGCAGCGGGTCGAAGACCTCGTGGGCGACGACTGCCGCCACATGTGGCTGTCCACCTTCCACTCGTTGTGCGCCCGTATCCTCAGGCGAGAGGCACCGCACATCGGCCTGACGCGTGACTTTGTCATCTACGACTCGTCCGATCAGCTGGCGGTGGTGAAGCAGGCCCTCCGGAGCGCCGATGTTGACGAGAAGATGCTGACGCCTCGGGCGGCGCTCTCTCGGATCAGCCAGGCGAAGAACAAGCTGGAATCCCCCGCTGACATGAAGTCGAGCGGCTGGAACCTCCGGGATGCGCAGATCGCCAAGGTCTACGAGACCTACCTCCGTGTGCTCCGCGAGGCGGGTGCGCTCGATTTCGACGACCTGCTGCTGAAGACCGTCGAGCTTGTCGAAACCAAGGAACACGTCCGCGAGGCCTACGCCCGGAAGTTCAAATACATCCTGGTGGACGAATACCAGGACACCAACCGGCCGCAATACATCCTGATTCGACGTCTGGCCGATCACCACCGGAATCTCTGCGTCGTGGGCGACCCTGATCAGTCGATCTACAAGTGGCGTGGCGCCGACCTCAGAAACATTCTCGACTTTGAGGCAGACTTCCCCGAAGCCACGGTCGTCAAGCTCGAGCAGAACTATCGGTCGACACAGGTCATTCTGGATGCGGCGTCCGCGGTCATCAGCCGGAACAGGAATCGGAAAGACAAACGCCTGTGGACCGACAAACTCGGTGGCGAGCCCATCGTGTATGTGCGCGCCGGTGACGAGATCGAGGAAGCCGACTACATCACCAAGGCGATTCGGGAGTCCCGAGCGCTGGATTCGCGCACGACTGTTGCGGTCCTGTATCGCACCAACGCCCAGTCCCGCGCGATTGAAGATGCCCTGATGCGGGAAGGCATCGCCTACCGCATCATCGGGGGCGTCCGCTTCTACGAGCGCAAGGAAATCAAGGACCTGCTCGCCTACCTGCGTCTCGTCATGAATCCGCATGACGATGTGAGTTTCAGGCGCGTGGTGAACGTGCCCACACGCGGCATCGGCAAGACCGTCATCGAAGCCCTCGAGGCCGTGAACCTTGACGTGGACGAACAGTTGACAACGCCGCTGTTCGCGGTCGGACTGCAGCCCATCACGTCCTCCCGCTCGATGTGGGCGCGGCTGCTCGCCGGGCTCGAAAAACGCGAAGTCCCAACGCGGGCCCTCACCGCGCTGCGCGGGTTCCGCGACCTGATCGCCGGCCTGACCACCGAGTGTGCGTCAGCGAGTGTGTCCATCGCGCTTGGCCTCGTGATGGACCGCACGGGCTACCTCAAGGACCTCCGTGAAGAACGGAGCGAGGAAGCCGAGGCGAGGATTGAGAACCTGATGGAACTGGTCTCCGCGGCGAGGGAATACGAAACCCGCGAGTCTGATCCGTCGCTTGGCGGCTTTGTCGATCGCCTCTCGCTGCTCTCTGAAGCCGACGAGGCACAAGGCAAAAAGGATGCACACGTCTGGATGATGACGATGCATGCGGCCAAAGGCCTTGAATTCCCCGTCGTCATCGTCGCCGGTCTGGAAGAGGGGTTGTTCCCCCATTCGAGATCCACGGAAGACGAAGAGGAGCTCGAGGAGGAGCGCCGACTCTGTTACGTCGGCCTGACGCGGGCCCGTGAGCGCCTGATTCTCACGAGCGCGGCGCGTCGGCGGGTGTTTGGCGACTATCAGTCCACCGAACCATCACGATTCCTCGACGAAATCCCGCCGGACCTGATCCGGCGTATTGAACCTGTGGTCGCGCCGTCGTGGAACTCGACGCGCTACGAAACCAGGAATCCGTACGCACGCAAGTTCGGCCAGTCGAACAAAACCAAGCAGGTGGAGCCGACGCCGTTCGCCTCGTACGAAAACGAGGACCAGTCGTCCGGCTCAGGGCTCCGCCCAGGCAAACGCGTACGCCACAAACAATTTGGGGTTGGCTCCATCATCGCCGTCGAGGACGAGGGCGACGACATGCGCGTGACCGTCAAGTTCAACGCCGTCGGCACCAAGAAGCTGCTCGCGCGGTACGCCAACCTCGAACCGGCGTAGGGCGATTTTCGGAGCCCAGGGGCTTTAGCCCCTGGGACGACGCAAGGGCTAAAGCCCTTGCGCTCCATCTTCCGGCTCGGTCGGCCCTGGCTCCGGCTCCGATGACTCGGGTACTTCGACGCCCTCGGGCTCCTCGAGGGTCGCGATCGACACCACGCGGTCGCCTTCGGCGAGATCAATCAAACGCACACCCTGCGTGTCACGGCCGATCGGTCGCAGGCCGGCGGCAGGCATCCGGATAATCTGACCCTGCTCGGTGACGAGCAGCACTTCGTGTTTGTCGGTGACGCAGGCGATGCCGACGACGGGGCCGTTGCGGTCTGATGTCTGGATGTTCTTCAGGCCGATGCCGCCGCGCGTCTGCTGGCGGTACTCCGACACTTCGGTGCGCTTGCCGTGGCCCTTCTCGCAGACGGTCAGGAGCGTCGCATCGCCGGTCACAACTTCCATGGCCACGACAACGTCGCCCTCACGGAGGTTGATGCCGCGCACCCCGTATGCCGTGCGGCCCATCGGTCGCGCATCCTGTTCGCTGAACCTGATGGCCATGCCGTTTCTGGTGCCGATGACCAGGTCCATCTCGCCGTTGGTTTCCGCGACTGCGATCAGTCGATCGTTGTCGTCGATCTGAATCGCGATGATTCCCGCAGACCTCGGATTTGAGTAGGCCTTGAGATCGGTCTTCTTGATGGTGCCGCGTTCGGTGCCCATCACAATGAAGCGCTTGTCTTCTTCCTCGGGGAAGTCCTGTACGCGCAGCAGGGTGGCGATCTTTTCGCCCTCACTCATCTGCACGAGGTTTGCAATGGACTTGCCCTTGCTCGAGCGGGACACCTCTGGGATGTCGTACACGCGCAGCCAGTAACACTTGCCCTTGTCCGAGAAAATCAGGATGTAGGCGTGTGTGTTCGCCACAAAGAGGTGCTCGACAATGTCCTCTTCGCGGGTCTGCATGCCGATCAGACCTTTGCCGCCGCGACGCTGTTTCCGGTACTCATCCAGCGGTGTGCGCTTGATGTAGCCGGTCTGTGTCGCGGTGATCACGACATCTTCGTCGGCGATCAGGTCTTCAACACGGAAGTCGCCGCTGTCTTCGATGATGTCCGTGCGGCGATCGTCGCCGTACTTGTCGCGAATGGCCTTGAGTTCGTTGACGACGATCTCAAGCACGAGCGCGTCGCTCGACAGAATCTCGCGCAGCCGCGTGATGAGCGCGACCAGTTCCGCGAGTTCGTCGAGGATCTTCTGACGTTCCAGGCCGGTCAGGCGCTGCAGCTGCATGTCGAGGATCGCCTGCGACTGCAGTTCGGAGAGGCCGAAGTTCGTCATGAGGCCGACGCGGGCCTCGCTGGGATTCTTCGAGCTCCGGATGAGTGTGATGACCGCATCCAGGTGGTCGAGCGCGATCTTCAGGCCTTCAAGAATGTGGGCGCGCGCCTCGGCCTTGCGCAGCTCAAACTCGATGCGGCGCCGGATCACTTCCAGTCGGAAGGTGATGAACTCCTCGATGATCTGAAGGAGGTTGAAGACCTTCGGCCGGCTGTGGGAAATGGCCAGCAGCGTGATCCCGTACCCGGTCTGCAGACGTGTCTGCTTGTACAGGTTGTTCAGGACGACATCGGGCAACTCACCGCGCTTGAGTTCAATCACGATCCGCATGCCGTCGCGGTCGGATTCATCGCGCAGGTCTGAAATGCCCTCGAGCTTCTTGTCGCGCACCAGCTGCGCGATGTCGGAAATCAGCGTCGCCTTGTTCACCTGATACGGAATCTCGGTGATGACGATGGAGACGCGGTCGCCCTTCTTGTTTTCTTCGAACGCGGCCTTGGCGCGGACAACGACGTTGCCGCGGCCCTCGCGATAGGCGCGCCAGATGCCCGCGCGACCCACGATCGTCCCGCCGGACGGGAAGTCCGGCCCGGGGATGCACTGCATCAACGCCTTGAACTGGTCCTCCCGTGGGGACTCACGCAGTTCGATGACCTTGAGCACGCCGTCGATCACCTCGCGCATGTTGTGCGGCGGGATGCTCGTGGCCATACCGACGGCGATGCCCGTCGACCCGTTGACCAGCAGGTTTGGGTACGGCGCCGGGAACGTCGTCGGCTCTTCCGTGGTCTCGTCGAAGTTGGGACGATGGTCGACCGTGTCTTTGTCGAGGTCGGCCATCATCATTTCGGCCAACGACTCAAGTCGGGCTTCGGTGTATCGATACGCAGCAGGCGGGTCGCCGTCGATCGAGCCGAAGTTGCCCTGGCCGTCGACCAGGGTGTACCGCATGCTGAAGTCCTGCGCGAGCCGGACCAGTGTGTCGTATGCCGACGCGTCACCGTGCGGGTGGTAGTTGCCGATGACTTCGCCGACGATTTTTGCGCACTTGCGATACGGGCGGTTCGACGCGAGGCCCATCTGCCGCATCGCATACAACACGCGGCGATTGGCCGGCTTGAGACCGTCCCGCACGTCGGGCAGGGCACGCCCGATGATCACGCTCATCGCGTAATCCATGTACGAGCGCTTCATCTCGTCTTCGATATTGACGGGGAAGCGGAGCGACGGATTCTGATCGATCGGATCGGACACGTTAGATATCCAGGTTCTTCACGTCAAGCGCGTTGTCTTCAATGAACTTCCGGCGCGGTTCCACCTGATCACCCATCAGTGTGGTGAACATCAGATCCGCTTCCAGATGATCGTCGGCGCGCACCTGCAACAGGGTGCGCTTCGTGGGATCCATGGTGGTTTCCCAGAGCGTGTCCGGGTTCATCTCACCAAGACCCTTGTACCGGTTGATGGCCAGACCTCGGCGACCCGCGGTGACGAAGTAGTCGACGAGTTCATCAATCGACGAGATGTTTTGGTCGGCGTCTTTGTCCTTCGAGGCCTTCGCGGCCGGCGCGGCGGGGGTCGCGGTTGCGTCAGTTGCCTCGTCGGTGACCTCCGGCTCGTCGTCCTCTTCCACCTCGGCGGTCTGGGTGGATGTGGCCGTGCGAATCGTCACCGGGCCCATCAGGATGTCGCGAACGTCCACATACGCTGCGGCGAGCATCCGGAATTCGGCGGTCGTCACAAACTCCAGGTCGAGCCGGTGATGGCGGTCGTAGCCGAAGGAACGGTCCGTCAGCACCACGGCGAACGCCTGATGCTCGGGGTCATCAACCACAGCCGCGGAGACTTGCGGCTGCTGAAGGTGCGCGGCGAGGCCATCCACCAGTGCGCGGTCCGTCCAGAACGTCCTGTCGCGCGCGCCGCCTTCCAGCAACGCTGTGATGGCGCGTCTCGAGGGGCCGCGTCGTTCCACAACCTGCAGCACTTTGCGGTACGCGATCAACTTCTCGAGGCGATGTTCGAGCGCTTGTCCCTTAATCTCCACGCCGGTGGACAACACGATCGACCGCGACTCGGTGGCGCGATGGATGAGGAACTGTTCAAGCAGACGCTCATCCTTGATGAACGATTCCTGCCGGCCACGTTTGGCGCGGAACAATGGCGGCTGCGCGATGTAGATGTACCCGCGGTCCACCAGGTCCTTCATCTGACGATAGAAGAACGTGAGCAGCAACGTGCGGATGTGCGATCCGTCCACGTCGGCGTCCGTCATGATGATGATGCGGTGATACCGCACCTTGGCCGCGTCGAAGTCGTCCGTGCCGATGCCGCAACCCAGCGCGGCGATCAACGTGCGGATTTCTTCACTGCCGAGCATCTTGTCGAAGCGGGCCTTTTCGACGTTGAGGATCTTGCCCTTGATCGGCAGAATCGCCTGGAAGCGACGGTCACGTCCCTGTTTGGCCGACCCGCCTGCCGACTCGCCTTCGACGATGTAGATTTCGGCCTGGGCCGGATCGCGCTCCTGACAGTCCGCCAACTTACCTGGCAACGTCGAGTTGTCGAGCGCGCCCTTGCGGCGCACAAGGTCGCGTGCTTTCCGGGCCGCTTCGCGCGCAAGCGCGGCGTCGATCGCTTTCGCAATGACCTTCTTCGCGACAGCCGGATTCTCTTCGAGGAACGCACCCAACCGGTCGTTGACGATGCCCTCGACGATGCCCTTGACCTCGGTGTTGCCGAGCTTCGTCTTGGTCTGGCCTTCGA
>CAZLJG010000061.1:0-5140 GCA_964559545.1 uncultured Solibacteraceae bacterium
ATGGTTGTCGAGATCCCTTCGCTGTTCGACTTGAGCGCCTGCGTCCACGCGTCGCGCGACAGCCGCTCACGGAACGGCGCCAGATCCGCCTCGGCATCGGCGCGCACACCCGCCAGCACGTCAGCCGGCACGGCCGCGCGTGCCGCGTCACTCAGCGCCTGATCAAGCGCGGGCAGAGCCGCAAGCAACGCATCGCGTGCCGCCCCCCGGCTGCCCTTCACGGCATCCCGCATCGTGATCAGGCGATCGAGCACGTCATTCACGCGCGCCCTGAACTCTTCCGGAAACTCCAGACGACCGGCGGTCGCCACAAGGCGCTCGACCGCCCGGTCCAGTTCGCGGGTCGTTGATTTACGCGCCGGTCCGCTGCCACGATCCGACATGTCGGGTGGTGCGTCAGCGGTGCTCGCCCCGGCCGTGACGCCGATCGCGCGTCGCCACGCCTCGTACACCTCCCGCACATCGGCTTCACAAAACTCAATACGCAGCGGACGACGAGCCGCACCGGCCTTGTGTCGTTCCGCCTTCTGCTCAATGCCGCGGAACACCGCCGACAGCGGAATCCCCTCTTCCGCCCACTGCCGCACCAGCATGAACCCGGGGCCGACGATGCGCACGAGGTGGCCGCTGTTGACGCGCGTCAGATGGGCTTCGACCTTGCGGCAGTACTCGCCGATGTCATCCACGGGTCAGCATCTCCCACACCACTTCGCCCGAGACCAGGCGCGTCTCCGCGTCCGTCCCTGCGCGGCGCACGACCAAGGCGCCGGTGTCGTCGACGCCCACGGTGGTCCCGCGATGCTCCCCTTCATGATCGCGCCACCGCACCGGCGCGCGATCGAGGCCCGCCTCCGCCCACGAGCGCCAGGTGGCGAGCACGGCGGCCGTGTCACCGGCCGCGAGTCGCGCCACTTCACGATCGAGCGCGGTCAGCGTCGCGGCCACGAGGTGGCCCCGCCCGACAGGACGATCGGTTTCCTCCCCCATCGACGTCGCGCGATCCGCGATGTCGTCCGGGTACGCCGACCGCTGCAGGTTGAGTCCCATGCCGACCACCACGGCGCCAGCGCCCGAGCCTGTGGCCTCACAGAGAATGCCGGCCAGCTTGCGCCAGGGACGGCCAATCACCAAATCGTTGGGCCACTTAAGTTCCACCGGAAGGCCCGACACCTCGCGCACGGCACCTGCAAGCGCGACACCGGCGGCGAGCGTGAGGAGTGGGAGGCCCGCCCCGAGCGCGTCGGCCCGCACAACAACCGACAGATACATGCCGGCGCCTGGCGGCGACCACCACGACCGGCCTCGTCGTCCACGTCCCGCCTCCTGCAGATCTGCGAGCACTGCCGTGCCATGCGCCGCCCCGGCCGCCGCCATCGCGAGCGCCAGGTCATTGGTCGAGCCGACGCGTTCGTAGAAATGCAGCGGCGCGGGTCGGGTCGTCAGCGCAGCACCTGCATCGTGCAGGTCGGACGGCCAGGGATCAGGAGGGGGCAGCTGCACGTCAGGTGATCTCAATTTCAAGACTGATGTCTGCCGCCGGCGCGGAATGTGTCAACGCACCGATCGACACAAAGTCGGCGCCAATGGTGGCCAACTCGGCGATCCGATCGCGCGACACACCGCCGGACACTTCCACACGCGCGCGCCCGGCGATCAACGCCACGGCCTCGCGCATCGTCGCCACATCCAGATTGTCGAGCATGATGATGTCGGCGCCGGCGGCCAACGCCTCGCGCACCTGATCCAGCGACTGTGTTTCCACTTCGATGGGTCGGTCCTCGGCAGATGCCGAAAGTGATGCGCGCATCCGGGCCACGGCCTCGCCGATGGATCCGGCCACGCGAATGTGATTGTCCTTGATCAGGACACCGTCGAAGAGCCCGACGCGATGATTCGTGCCGCCGCCGCAGCGGACCGCGTACTTGGCGAGCGCGCGGAAGGTCGGCAGCGTTTTTCGTGTATCGAGGACGGTCAGGCGACCACCGGTCTCCGTGACGCAGGCGCGGGTCAGCGTCGCGATGCCGGAGAGATGCTGCAGGAAGTTCAGCAGCGTCCGCTCGGCACCCAACAATCCAGCGGCCGGCCCCCGGAGGGTCGCCAGCACGTCACCGGGTTGCCGCGCGTCGCCGTCAGCACACTGGGCGATCCAGACGATGCGCGGATCGACCTGACGGCACACCTCCTCGGCGACGGAGAGCCCGGCCACCACACACGACGACTTCGCGAGCAGCACGGCCCGAGCCGATGTGGCGTCGGGCACGATGGCCCTCGTGGTGATGTCGCCACTGCCAAGGTCTTCCGCGAGCGCGCGGCTGACCAGATCGCGGTACGTGTCAGGGTGCAAGGGGCTCGACATCCGCCTGCAGGGGCGTCGTCTCGGTGACCGTGACGCCGGCGTCCACCAGTTCGGCCACGTTGCAACACGCCAACACATCGGCGCGCAGTGTCGGCCACTCGGGCACCTGCGCGGCGGTCACCGTCAACGCCGTCAGACGCACCGGCGTCGAAAACGGCACCTTCTTCGCGGAGCGGGCACCTCGCACGGCGGTCAGAATCGCGGAGGCCGTCGTATACAGACTGCTGTCGCCAGGGGCCGCAAGCGTCTCGTCGGCTGTGGGCCACGGCGCACGGTGCACCGAGCCTGTCTGCCACATGGACCAGACCTCTTCAGTCACAAATGGCAGGAACGGCGCAAACAACCGCAGTTGAATCGACAACGCCAGCCTCGACGCGGCAATCGCCGACGCGGCGGCCGCGTCATCCGTCATCCGGCGGCGTTTGACCATCTCGACATAGTCGTCACAGAAGGCCCAGAAAAACGACTCAGCCGTGCGCAGCGCCGAGGCGTAGTCGTACGCGTCGAGTGCCTTGGTGACATCCACGACCACCTCGCGCAGTGCGGCCAGCATCGCGAGGTCGTAGGGTGCAGTCACAGGGCCAACCGGTGCGTCCTTCATCAGGACAAACTTCGATGCGTTCAGCAGCTTGATCGCCAGGCGGCGACCAACCTTCATTTGACCGGGTTCAAACGCCGTGTCCACGCCGGGGCCACCCTTCGCGGCCCAGTAGCGCACGGCGTCGGATCCGTGTTCCTCAAGGAGCGCCATCGGCGTGACGACGTTGCCCTTGGACTTCGACATCTTCTTGCGATCAGGATCGAGCACCCATCCGGAGATCGCCGTGTCCGTCCACGGCAGGGTGTCCGTCTCGAGATGCGCGCGGAGCACCGTCGAGAACAGCCACGTGCGGATGATGTCGTGCGCCTGCGGACGCAGATGCATCGGGTACGTCCGCTTGAACAACTCCGGGTCACGTTCCCACCCACCCACGATGAACGGCGTGAGTGACGACGTGGCCCAGGTGTCCATCACGTCCGGGTCGCCGACAAATCCACCGGGGACGCCACGCTGGTCCGCCGTGTAGCCAGCCGGCACGTCGGTGGACGGGTCGATCGGTAACTGAGATTCGGCCGGCACGAGGCGCGCGTCAAAGTCCGTGGTGCCGTCCTGCTTCACGCGATACCACACAGGGAACGGCACGCCGAAAAAGCGCTGACGACTGACACACCAGTCGCCGTTCAACCCATTCACCCAGTTTTCGAACCGGGCCCGCATATATTCGGGATGCCACTGCAACGCGCGACCACGCGCCAACAACGCCTCGCGCTCATTCATCGTCTGAATGAACCACTGCCGCGAGGTCACGATCTCGAGGGGCCGGTCGCCTTTTTCGAAGAACTTGACGTTATGGACGATGGGCCGTGGATCACCAAGCAGGTCGCCGCTCTCGCGGAGCAATTCCACGATGCGCGCGCGGGCCTTGACGGCCGAGAGGCCCGCCAGTTGGTCGTAGTGCGCCTGCGCGGCGGCGACGTTCTGTGACTCCCATCCCGGGTCACCCCACGTCACGGGCTTGAAGGCGCCGTTCGCCTGAATGACGGCGCGCACCGGCAGCGACAGCTCACGCCACCACACCACGTCGGTGACATCGCCAAACGTGCAGATCATCGCGATGCCGGTGCCCTTCTCGGGGTCCGCCAGATGGTGCGCACGAATCGGCACCGGAACGCTGAACAACGGTGTCGTCACGGTGGTGCCGAACAGCGGCTGGTATCTCGGGTCGTCCGGATGCGCCACGAGGGCGACACACGCGGGGATCAGTTCAGGGCGCGTCGTATCGATCTCGATCGTGCCGCCGTCCGGACGCGCGAATCGAATCTTGTGGTACGCCCCGGGCAGTTCACGATCTTCCAGTTCCGCCTGCGCCACCGCCGTGCGGAAATCCACGTCCCACAAGGTCGGCGCCTCAAGCTGATACGCGCGGCCTTTGCCCAGCAGGCGCAGGAAGGCCAGCTGCGACACGCGTTGCGCGTCCTTGCCGATGGTGGCATACGTCATCGACCAGTCCACAGACAGGCCGAGGTGCCGCCACAATTTCTCGAACACCACCTCGTCGTCGGCGGTCAGGCGCGCGCAGAGTTCGACGAAGTTCGGGCGCGAGATGCTGATCGGTTGCTTGGGCGGCTGCGCAGGGGGCTCAAAGGCCGGGTCGTACGGCAGCGACGGATCACACCGCACGCCGTAGTAGTTCTGGACGCGGCGTTCGGTGGGCAACCCATTGTCGTCCCAGCCCATCGGGTAACACACCGCGCGGCCGAGCATGCGCTGGTACCGCGCGATGACGTCCGTGTGCGTGTAGGAAAACACGTGGCCGACGTGCAGCGACCCGCTGACGGTGGGCGGCGGGGTGTCGATGGCGAAGACACGTTCGCGCGGCGCCTGCCGATCAAAGCGATACACGCCCTCGTCTTCCCAGCGTGTACGCCACTTATCTTCGAGACCTTCAAGAGACATCGTTGTAGATTACCGTTTCCCGACCCACGATCACCGCTTGAGTTTGTCCATCTCCTCGCGGATCAGTCGCTCGGCGGTCTCGGACACGAGCTTACGCACCACTTCGTCGGTCATCCGGGTCACGACACGTCGGACAACATCTTCGAGTTCGCCGGCGGGTGTGCCGACCAGCGGCTGACGCATCTTCGTCGCCACCGGCTGCGACTGCTCGGCCGCGAGAAGCGCAGCAAACGCGTTGGCCAACGTGGGAGGTGGCGTAGGTGGCGTAGGTGGCGTAGGTGGTGCAG
>CAZLJG010000061.1:5150-9301 GCA_964559545.1 uncultured Solibacteraceae bacterium
GTCGGTCGGCGATGAGGCGGGGGCATTGGTCTGGGCCAGGGCGGCCGGCGCATGGAAGGTGGTGTCGGTGGCGTAGGTGCAACGACGGGGTGCGAGTCCGCGGCAGCGGACGAGTCCGCCGTAGCTGGTGCCGGAGGCACCGGTAGCGAAGGCGGAGCAGGAGCGACGTACACCGGTTCGGGCGCAACGAACACTGGGGGCGCAGGTGGCGGAGGTGGCGGAGGTGGCGGAGGTGGCGCCACATACACCGGTTCGGGTGCGCGCACTGGCTCGGGCACGACGATAGGCGGAGGTGGTGCAGGTGCCTCCACCGGGAACTGCACGTCCACCGGGGACGACTCGATCACGGTCGCCGGCACCGGCAGGTCCCAGTCGAGATCGAGATCATCGACCGGCGTGGCGACCTCGACCGGCAGATGCGTGACGGCCGGCCCCATCGCCGCGGGCGAATGGAGCGGCATGTCGGGCGGCGCGGGCGGGCTCGGCGGTGCGCTGCGAAGTTCCTGAATGTCGCGCCTGAAATCCGATGCCGTGTCTGCGTCGAGGCGGCTCGCGGGCGCGACGGGATCCAGGCGTGAAAACGCCATATCGAGATCGTCGAGCCCGATCTCAAACACCTCTTCCACCACAGACGGTCGCGGGAGTGGTCCGAGCTCGCCCGAGACCGCGCGATTCGGATGCGCGGGGCGCACCTGCTCAATCTCAGGCCGTCGCGGGGTTTCAATGCGCGGCATGTCGGTCGGCCACAAATTGTCGGGGCGATGTCCGGCCAGCAGTGCCTTCACCACACCCACGAGGCGCTGCGGTTCAAATGGCTTCACGAGCACGCCATCACACCCGGTCGCCCGGGCGCGCGCCTCGTCGATCGGTTCAAACGCGCCGGTCAGCAGCAGCACGGGCAACGAGGCCAGTGCCGGCGACCGCTTGATGCGCTCCGCGATTTCGTACCCGTCGACGGACGGCAGGCCCACGTCGGCGAGCACGATGTCGGGGCGTTCGTCCTCCAGTCGCGATGTCGCCGCATTGCCATCCGCCACCGTGATCACACGAATCCCCTCGTTGGCAAACGTCAGTTCCACCACACGTTGGATGGTGACGCTGTCGTCGGCGAGTAGAAGGGTGGCGGCCATGGGGCGTTAGATGACTTCCGCCCGCGGGGGCACCTGTTCGTTGATGAACGTCACGATGTCCTGCATGGGGGTGCCTGGCAGGAAGATGCCGGTGACACCCATCGCGCGCAGTTTGGCCACGTCCACGTCGGGAATGATACCGCCGACGAGCACGCGCACATGGCTCAGGCCCTTCTCCTTGAGCAGTTCCATGACACGCGGGCAGATGTGCATGTGGGCGCCGCTCAGGATCGAGAGGCCGATCACGTCGGCGTCTTCCTGCAGCGCGGCCGCCACGATCTGCTCCGGTGTCTGGCGCAGGCCGGTGTAAATGACTTCCATGCCGGCATCCCGGAGCGCCCGGGCGATGACTTTGGCGCCACGATCGTGGCCATCCAGACCAGGTTTGGCAATAACGACGCGAATGGTGCGCATCAGATGGACGGGACCTCTTCGTATTCGCCCCACACCTCGCGGAGCGCATCACACATCTCGCCGACCGTGGCGTACGCCCGCACACAGTCGAGCAACGGATACATGGTGTTGGCGCCGCTGCGCGCGGCCTCCTGCAAGGCCACCAGCGTCCGGCTGACGGCCGCGTTGTCACGCGTCTGCTTCAGCTCTGCCAGCCGCGCCAGCTGCTGTTCGGACGCCTGATCATCGATATACAGAATCGGGAACGGCGGCTCATTCGGATCGACGTACGCATTCACGCCGACCATGATCTTGTCCTTCTTCTCAAAGGCCTGCTGGAAGCGATACGACGCCTCCGCAATCTCGCGCTGCGGGAATCCCTGCTCGATGGCGGCCACCATGCCGCCCATGCGGTCGATGGCGTCGAAGTACTTGTACGCGCCCTCTTCCATGTCGAGCGTCAGCCGCTCGATGAAGTACGACCCACCCAGCGGATCCACGACGTTGGTGACACCACTCTCGTGCGCAATCACCTGCTGCGTGCGCAGGGCCAAAGTGGCCGCTTCTGTCGTCGGCAGCGCCAACGCTTCATCCAGCGAGTTGGTGTGCAGCGAGTTGGTGCCGCCCAGCACGGCCGACAACGCCTGCAGCGCCGTGCGCACCACGTTGTTGTACGGCTGCTGCGCCGTCAGCGAGACACCGGCCGTCTGCGTGTGGAATCGCAGCTTGAGCGATCGTTCGTCCTTTGCGCCGAACCGGTCGCGCATGACACGCGCCCAGATTTTGCGCGCCGCGCGATACTTCGCGATTTCCTCGAAGAAGTCGCTGTGGGCGTTGAAGAAGAACGAGATGCGGGGCACGAACTCGTCCACGTCCAGCCCGGCGTCGATGCCCCACTGCACGTATTCGATGCCATCGCGCAACGTGAACGCCAGTTCCTGCAGCGACGTCGAGCCGGCCTCACGAATGTGATACCCGCTCACGGAGATGGTGTTCCAGCGCGGCACTTCCTTGGCGCAGAACTGGAAGATGTCCGTGATCAGCTTCATCGACGGCCGCGGCGGGAAGATGTATTCCTTCTGGGCGATGAACTCCTTCAGGATGTCGTTCTGGATGGTGCCCGAGAGTTTCTGCCAGTCCGCGCCCTGCCGCTCAGCCACGACGAGATACATCGCGAAGATCATCGGCGCCGGCGAGTTGATGGTCATCGACGTCGTGATGTCCGCGAGCGTGATGCCTTCGAACAGCCGTTCCATGTCGGCGAGCGACACGATCGACACGCCGCACTTGCCGACTTCACCCAGCGACAACGGATGATCCGGATCCCGGCCCATCAATGTCGGCAGGTCAAACGCGACACTCAGTCCTGTGCCGCCGGCCGCAAGCAACTGTTTGTACCGCTCGTTGGTTTCTTCCGGCGTGCCGAAGCCCGCAAACTGCCGCATCGTCCACAACTTGCCGCGATAGCCGGTGGGATGGATGCCGCGCGTGTACGGAAATTCTCCGGGATTGGCGACATCGGTCGCCTGATCCAGGTCCGCGATGTCGTCTGCGGTGTACAACCGGTCGATCGGCCGCCCAGAGATCGTGGTAAACGGCCCGGCACGCTCCGGCGCCTTTTTTAACGTGGGTTCCAGAACCTCACGCTCCCACGTGGCTTTGGCAGTTTCGGCGACGACGGGTTTCATGCGGGTCAATTATATATGCGTCAAGGACTTATCGGCCCTGCCCAAGTCCGGCCGCCGGCCCGGCGTTGACTTGCCGGACGGGCCTCGATAATCTCGGACGGTTTGGCCACGGGCGGACTCCATCGCCTGTGGGATTTTGTCGCGGAGTGACTCATGTCGTCTGAAAACAACGTCTTCGGCGCGATGCTGCAGGAGTTTGCCGGCGCGGCCCGGCTGTTGGGCCTGGATGAAGGCCTCTGGAAAATTCTCACCCACCCCAAGCGCCAGGTCATCGTGTCGTGCCCGGTCGTCATGGACAACGGCAAGGTCGAAGTCTTCACCGGCTACCGGGTGCAGTACAACATCACCCTCGGGCCGGCCAAGGGCGGCATCCGGTTCCATCCGGACGTCACACTCGACGAAGTCAAAGCGCTCGCGGCCTGGATGACGTGGAAATGCGCCGTGGCCGGTGTGCCGTTCGGCGGCGGCAAGGGCGGGATCATCTGTGACCCGACCAAGATGTCCCCGCGGGAACTGGAAGCCCTCACCCGCCGCTACATCGCCGAGATTGCCGACCTCATCGGGCCGGACAAGGACGTGCCGGCGCCCGACGTGAACACCAACGAGCAGACCATGGCCTGGATCATGGACACCTACAGCATGAAGATCGGCACGACCTGCACGGCCGTCGTCACCGGCAAGCCCATCGAGATGGGCGGGTCGGAAGGCCGTCGCGAGGCCACCGGCCGCGGCGTCATGATCAGCGCGCGCGAAGCGGCGGCCCACCTGGGCTTCGACATCAAGGGCGCGACCGTGGCGGTGCAGGGCTTCGGCAACGTCGGCTCGGTCTCTGCCGACCTGCTCGCCAAGCAGGGCGCCCTCGTCGTGGCCGTGAGCGAAAAGTCCGGGGGGCTGTAAAACGCGAATGGGTTCGACGTCAAGTACCTCCTCTCCAGGGTCA
>CAZLJG010000061.1:9311-13969 GCA_964559545.1 uncultured Solibacteraceae bacterium
AAGATTGTCGCCGTCACCGACTGGAAGGGCGGCGTCCACAACCCGAAGGGCCTCGACATCCCGGCTCTCATTGAGTGGACCGCCAAGAACAAGACGGTCGCCGGCTTCCCCGGCGCCGACGCGCTCGACCCGGGTGCGATCTTCGGCCTCGATGTGGACATCCTGATTCCGGCGGCGCTGGAAAACCAGATCACCGAAAAGAACGCCGACACGATCAAGGCCAAGGTCATCGTCGAAGGCGCCAACGGCCCGACGACGCCGGCGGCGCACCAGTCGCTGCACAAGCGCGGCGTGTTCGTGATTCCAGACATCCTCGCCAACGCGGGCGGAGTCACCACGTCGTACTTCGAATGGGTGCAGGACCGCCACGGCTACTTCTGGCTCGAGTCAGAAGTGAACGAGCGCCTGGAACTCAAGATGGTGGAAGCCTTCAACACGGTCCTCCAGACCGCGCTGAAGTACAAGACCGACATGCGCACCGCCGCCTACATCGTGGCCATCAACAAGGTCGCGACGGTGACGAAGCTGCGCGGGATGTACGCGTAAGGACTAAAACGGTCGGGGGTCCGGGGTCCAGGGTTCGGGTCCTGGGGTCCACGGGTTCAGGGTCCGGACACACGAAAGGGGCGCACCTCACGGTGCGCCCCTCTTTTTTTGCAGCCGGTGACGGCTACTTCTTGTCGGTCTCTGTGAACGCTGAGCGCAGCATCATGACGGCGGCGATCAGAACGACGACGACCACCAGCCACTTCATCGTCTTGACGTCCATGCTCTTGACGATCAGGGCCGCGATGAGCACGGCTGGAATGCCGCCGAGGGCGAGCGCCAGCGCCTGCCGCGGTGCGTAGGCATTACGCTGCACGAACTTGGCGCTGCTGATCGGCATGAGGAACGCGCACGAGCCCATCATGATCGGAAACGCCGCCGCGGCGTTCATACCCAGCAGACCGACGAGGATCATGCAGGGCGCATAGAGTCCGATGCCCAACGTCATCAACGCCCCAAGCACGAAGTTGCCGGCCAGGCCGAGCGCGAGCTTCGTGCCGATCAGGCCCGTGGTGCCCACCGTGCTGCCGCCGCCGCCCAGATTGCTCCACGCGAACAGACTCGCCGCCACCAGCAGGGCGAAGCCCATGCCAATCTGGATGTTGCGCTTCGGCCACCCGGCGACCACGCCGGCGCCGAGCCAGGAGCCGGCGACGGCCGCAACGATCATCAGAATCAGCGTCTGAGGGTCAACCTCGATCGCCGTCGTGTAAATGAACGCCTGCGTGATTGTCGGCAGCGTGTGGCCGACGTTCAGCGTGCCAGGAATCAACTGGTCCGGCACGATCTTCAGAAACTTGAAGACCGCGGTCGTCGGCGCAAATGACCCGATCCCCAACGTGTCAAAAAAGTTGGTGACGAAACCCGTGCCCAATTCAGTGGCGGATTCCCTGGGCGTCGATTTTGTGACCGACGTCCACCACATCGCGAGATAAAACGCCGTCACACCCCCGAGGGCGGTCAGCAATGCCCCAAGGGGCGTCGTCAGCATGCTCAGCATGGCCGGGATGCTACCTCAAAAACGCGGAGGTTGGCGAGATCGTCAGCCGGTGACCTTGAAGGCAACGAGTACTTTGGGGGCATCCGGCGAGCCGGATGCGGCCGCCTCGAGCAGATAGTCACCTGGGGGAATGCCCCCGAGACCCACTTCGGCTTCGACGCCTCGCGTGGGATCCACAACCACCGGCACGGTGGACATCACTTCGCCGTTGCGGTTCATCAGGCGGAGCACCGGCGCGGGTGCGGCACCACCGGGCATGTATACGTGGAACCGCACGAAGAGGCGTTCGGTGCGCGTAAACTGACGCGCGGTGGTCGGCAGCGGATCGGTCGCGGCTTTCAACTGCTGTACATCGCGCGCAGTCCGCACGCGGAAGATCTGCGGCATCGTCACCAGCGGATCAGCCCCCGACAGATCGGGCACCACCACGTCGCGCGTCGTCGCATCGAGTCGATCACCGTCCGCGGTTTCCGCCGAGAGCTGCAACACCAGCGTGCCAGGCGGAGCCGGGAACGTCACTCGACCAGCCACTCGGCCACCTGGATCCTCAACACGGGCTGCGCGACCGCGATACACGACATCCCCAGCCGGACTTGTCGCGGTCACCGTCACCACCGCAGGGGTGGACGCCGCAGCCGCGCTTCCCGGCGCACCAGCGGGACGGAGGGATTCCCACACAAGCGTCACGTCCGTGCGCCCATCCGTTCGACGCGCCGCCGTCCACCAACTGCGAATGCTGGCTCCGGGCGCGTCGGCAATGGCATCAAAGGCGCGCTCAACCTCGGCGGGACGACTGAACGACGGCCGCGAGGCCCGCGCCACATCCTCCGGCGAATACGCCCAGTAGCCGGCGCGATGCCGCACTTCCACATCGCGGCGCTTCACCTTCACGTCGATCTGATGGAACTTGCCGTCTCTCGGCGCTTCGGTGGAGGTGTACCCGAGCAGGTAGTAGGCGCTGCTGTCGCGCAACATCTGCTGCAGGGCCGGGGTCGGGTCGTTGGAATTGACGATCGCGCGGCCATCGGTATTGCTCGCGAGGATCCGCAGGATGTCCATGGAGCTCTGGAGCGCCTCGCGGTCCGCTTCGTACGACACCTTGTCCGCAATGGAGAACTCCGACGCGGCCAGCCCGCGTGGGTCGAGCGGATAGAAGGACGTGTTGCTGCGGCTCGCCGCCATGAAAATGCGCTTCAACTGCTCCAGCAGATCCAGCTGCGACGACATCGATTGCGGCTGCACGGCGCCGGCGACCTGCATCTGCTGCTGCAACGTCTGCGGAGGCAGCGTCGCACCGCCACTCCCCCCGCCCATGAGACCACTCGTTCGTGCGCCCGGCGGAATGCTCGTAATCAGTCCCTCGCTGACCCAGACCACCGACTTGCGCGCATCCCGCACGCTGCCCAGGTGGACCGCCAGGCCCTCAAGGCCGGTCGTGACGATCTGGTTGCGCAGCTGTTCGATCTGCTCGGGCGACAGGTAGAGATAGATCTCCTCGGCCGGATGGTTGATCGTGTAGTCGTACTTACGCCCGGTGAACTGCATGATCTGGCGGGCCGTCGCGTCATGGTTGCGCGAGAACGTCAGCGCCGCCGTGGACATCAGCGGGGTCATCAACGCCACGAGATCCCGCGGGTTGAGGTTGCGGACAAATTGCGCCAGCCGCCCGCGGATGGCCATCGAGTTGCCCAACCGGGTGTGGTAGTCGTCCAGATAAATCACGATGACCCGCACGTCGTCGCGGGCGAGTTCCCGCTCCTGATCCTGCAGGGAGCGAATTTCCCGATTTCGAGCCGGATCCACATCGATCGAGTCGTCGATCTCGATCAATTTGAATGAATCGATCGTCTGCGGCTTGCGGCTTTCCGTGATTTCAAAATCTTCGGGTTTCAGGTCGGTGACCGGTTTGCCCTGCTTGTCGGTCACGACCACGTCCACCGAGACGATATCGATGCGGGCGCCGAAGACCGGCCGCTGGGGTTGGGGTTGCGCTTGAGGCTGGGGTGGCGCCTGCGCCTGCTGCCCCACCGGCGTTGCCACCGCCAGGGCCACAGCCATGATCACAAGGCCCACCCGTCGTCAGACCATCTTCATAGGGAACTCACCCGCATCATACTGGTAAACTTACGACGATGTCCGCGCCTATCCAGCCTCTGACGATCCTGACCGAAGACGAAACCCTCCTCCGCCAGAGCGTGCGCGAGTTCTCCGAGAACCGGGTCCGCCCGCTCGTGCGCGAGATGGACGAACACGCCAAGATGGACCCGGGCCTGATCAAGGACCTGTTCGGTCTTGGCAACATGGGTGTCGAAATCCCGGAAGCTCATGGGGGCTCGGGCGGCACGTTTTTCCACTCAGTCCTGGTCGTCGAGGAACTCTCGCGGGTGGACCCCTCGGTCGGCGTGCTGGTGGACGTGCAGAACACGCTCGTCATCAACGCGATCCTGCGGTGGGGGTCTCCGGCCATCCAGAGCCGCCTGCTACCCCGCCTTGCGGAGAACACCATCGGCGCCTACGCGCTGTCGGAAGCCGGATCGGGGTCCGACGCGTTCGCACTCCAGACCCGCGCTCGGGAGACCGATGGCGGGTACGTCATCAACGGCCGGAAGTTGTGGATCACCAACGGCAACGAAGCCGACGTCTTCATCGTGTTCGCCACGGTGAATCCTGAAGCGGGCTACCGGGGCATCACGGCGTTTATCGTCGAGCGCGGCACCCCGGGCTTCACGGTCGGCAAGAAGGAAGACAAACTCGGCATCCGTGCGTCCAGCACGTGCGAGCTGATCTTCGAAGACTGCAAGGTCACGGCGGCTGATGTGCTCGGCGACGTCGGCAAGGGCTACAAGGTCGCGATTGAGACGTTGAACGAGGGACGCATCGGCATCGGCGCCCAGATGCTCGGCCTCGCGCAGGGTGCGCTCGATCACACGCTGAAGTACACGAAGGAACGGAAGCAGTTCGGCAAGGCCATCGCCGACTACCAGGGCGTGCAGTTCCAGCTCGCCCGCGCAGCCACCGACGTCGAAACCGCGCGCCTGCTCGTCTACAACGCGGCCCGCCTGCGTGATGCCGGCAAGCCGTTTCTCACCGAAGCGGCGATGTGCAAGCTGGT
>CAZLJG010000062.1:0-7979 GCA_964559545.1 uncultured Solibacteraceae bacterium
GCATGCTCCACATCCCCCTGATCCGCCGCGGAGTCAGTTACCGCAGCGTGGACGTTGTGACGATTGCGCACCATGCGACCCGCGAGCCGTTTGCGGAAATCAGTCAGGCCAATGCCGGTTTGATTCGTCGCGATCTGATGGCGCAGGACGCGATGCGCGCGTCCCTCGCGTCGATCCCTGTGGCCCGTTTGATGGAGATGACAAAAGCGGCCGCGCACATCTTCGTGCATGACACCTTGCCGCTGGGCGACACACAGCAGACGCCGGACGACTATGTGCGGCAGCTCTCGTCCACCACCGGCATGCCGCATGTGATGGTGCGCCGCAACATGCAGCGCATCGTGTCGGTGATGGAGAACGTGCCCGAGATTCTGCGTGGACTCACGCGCGGCCTCGACCTCGAGATTCTCGACAGGGGCTACGGAGAAGTGAACGGGCAGGCGCTGAGCTTCTTCCCGAAAGCGAAGGCGCTCGGTGTGGTGCTGCCGAGCAACTCACCTGGCGTACATGGCCTCTGGATTCCTGCCATCTCGATGAAGATGCCGCTGGTGCTTCGTCCCGGCGGCACCGAACCGTGGTCGCCGTATCGCATCATTCAGGCCCTCATGAAGGCCGGCATTCCCGGTGATGCGTTCAATTTCTTCCCGAGCGATCACGCCGGTGCCGGCGAAATCGTGCGTCGCACCGGCCGGAGCATGTTCTTCGGCGACGTGAGCGCCGTCGGTTCGGTCGCTGGCGATCCGCGCGTGGAATTGCACGGTCCCGGCTACAGCAAGCTCGTGTTTGGTGCCGACCTCGCGCCGAACTGGCGTGAGTATCTTGATGTGATCGCGCTGTCCGTCGCCGAAAACGGCGGCCGGTCATGTGTCAACGCTTCGGGTGTGTGGACACCCTCCCATGGCCGCGAGTTGGCTGAGGCGCTGGCCGAGCGCCTGGTGAAGATCCAGCCGCGCGCAGAAGACGATCCCGATGCAGAGATCTCGCCGTTTGTGGATCCTCGCGTCGCCGAACACATCTCGCAGCAGATCGACAACGCGCTGCTCGAAGCCGGTGCCGAGGATGTGACCATGCGGATTCGGAAGGGGCCACGACTGGTCAAGGCCCATGGCGGCACGTTCCTGCTGCCGACCGTGGTGCACTGCACGTCTTCGCAGCACCCACTCGCCAACCGCGAGTTTCTGTTCCCGTTTGTGTCGGTCGTTGATGTGAACGCTGATGAAATGGCCACGATGCCCGAGTGTCTGGGTTCAACGCTCGCCGTGACCGCGCTGACCAACGACAAGGCGCTGACTCAGCGGCTCATTGACTCCGATCTGATCGGACGCCTGAATCTCGGGCCGCTCCAGACCAACCGCATCGCCTGGGATCAGCCCCACGAAGGAAACTTGTTCGACCACCTGTACGCCCGCCGTGCATTTCAGAGGGCCGGCTGACCGAGGACCTTGGGACCCCAGGACCCGAACCCTGGACCCTGGACCCTGGACCACGTAGATGAAACTCCTGTATCTGACCGCCGGCGCCGCAGAGATGTACTGCGGCAGTTGCCTGCGCGACAACGCGCTGGCGGCTGCGCTCATGGCGCGAGGGCACGACGTCGTCTTGATGCCGATCTATACGCCGACGACGACCGATGAGAAGAACGTCAGCAGCACCAAGGTGTTCTTCGGCGGTATCAGTGTGTACCTGGAACAGAACGTGCCGCTGTTCCGCCACACGCCCGCGTTCATGGACAAACTGTGGGACGCCGAGTGGGTGCTGAAGCTCGCGTCGAAGAAGCAGATCAAGGTCGACCCCACGTTTCTGGGCGCGATGACGGTCTCGATGCTCAAGGGCACGGACGGGTTCCAGAAGAAGGAAGTTCGGAAGCTCGTCGAGTGGTTGAAGCATGAGTCCCGGTTTGACCTGATCAGCCTTCCGTTCGCGCTGCTGATCAGTCTCGCGAAGCCGATCAAGGATGCGCTGGGCTGCCCGGTCGTCTGCACGCTGCAGGGTGAAGATCTGTTCCTGAATCAGCTGCGCGAACCCTGGAAATCAGAGTCGATGGCGCTGATTCGCGCTGCCGTGCCGCACGTGGATCACTTCGTCGCGGTCAGCGACTACTACGCCCAGTTCATGGTGCGGTACTTCGGCATTCCTCCCGAGAAGATATCGGTGGTGCCGCTCGGCATCGACTTCACCGGTCATGAGGCGAAGCCCGTGCGCTCGGAGCCGCCCTACACGATTGGATACTTCGCGCGCATCGCTCCAGAGAAAGGGCTGCACGTGTTGTGCGACGCCTACCATCAGCTGCGAAAGCGCGACGATGTGCCGCCGACGCGACTGGTGGCGGGTGGCTACCTGCTCGACGAACATCGCGAGTATCTGGCGTCGTGCGAGACACGCATGAAGGATTGGGGCCTCGCCGATCACTTCACCTATGCGGGTTCGCCGGACCGCGCGGGCAAGATCGCGCTCCTGCAGTCGTTCGACGTGTTTTCGGTGCCAACCACCTATGCCGATCCCAAGGGCCTGTTCTTGATTGAGGCCATGGCCAACGGTCTGCCGGTCGTTGAGCCGCGCCACGGAGCGTTCCCCGAGATCATCAACCGCACAGGTGGCGGTCTGCTGGTCACGCCAGAGGATCCAGCCGCGCTCGCGCAGGCGCTGTACACCCTGGTGACCGACCGGGACCACGCCGCCCAGCTCGGTCGCGCGGCCGCCGCCGGGGTTCGCGAGCACTACACGGTTGCGCAGGCGGCAACCAAAGCCGAAGAGATTTATCAGGGAGTGATTCGCTGATGTTGATCGCCTCACACATCGCCAAGCGTTACGACACGGCACGCGGCGGGGTGCCTGTGCTCGATGATGTCTCGCTGGAGGTCGGACGCGGAGACGCGGTCGCCATCATGGGCCCCTCCGGCTGCGGCAAGAGCACCTTGCTTTACATCCTCGGCGCCCTCGAACGCCCATCGTCAGGCACCGTGACCCTCGACGGAAAGGACCCGTTTGCGCTGGACGATGCGGCGCAGGCGGCGTTCAGGAATACGCATGTGGGCTTCGTGTTTCAGGATCATCTCCTGTTGCCACAGCTGTCCGCGCTCGACAACGTGATTGCGCCGACCTTGGTGGCGCCGAAACCCGAACCGGCCGCTTCTGTGCGGCAACGGGCGACGACGTTGCTGACGCAGGTGGGGTTGGCAGATCGGCTTGAACACAGACCGGGGGAGTTGTCCGGTGGAGAGCGGCAGCGTGTGGCGATTGCGCGGGCGCTGATTCGGCAGCCGGCGTTGCTCCTGTGTGACGAACCCACAGGCAATCTCGATCGCGCGTCTGCCGATGCGGTGGCCGACCTGCTCGCGGATTTGCAGAAGTCCCACAACATGATGCTCGTAGTGGTGACACACAGCACCGCGCTGGCAGCGCGGTTTCCGCGGAAGTACGAGCTCAGCGACCGGAAGTTTGTGGGCGCATGACGTTCGGCAGTCTTGCGTGGGCCGGTCTGAGGCACTACCGCTGGACGCATCTCGCCGTGGTGCTGGGTGTGGCCAGCGCGGTGGCAGTGCTCGCGGGGTCGCTGCTGGTCGGGTCGTCGGTGCGCGCGAGCCTGTCGGGTCTGGTGACGGCGCGCCTCGGCGAGGCCGATCTGGTGATCGCGTCCGAGAATCCGTTTACGGAAGGTTTGGCCGAGCGCCTGGCCGAACAGCCGGAGCTGCAGGGCCGCGCGACAGTGGCGCCGCTGTTTACGCTCGAGGGGATTGCCACGCACCAGTCAAGTGGCCGCCGCGCCGGCAACGTGAGTGTGTATGGCGTGGACGAACGCTTCTTTGCGTTTCACGGCGTCGAAGCCGATGCGCCGACGGGCAGTGGGATCTGGCTGAGTCCCGATCTGGCGGCCGAACTCGGTGCTGTGGATGAAGACGCAGTCGTCCTCAGGGTGGCGCGCCCGACCGACATTCCGCTTGATTCGCTGCATGGCCGCAAGGACGACACCGGCCGAGCCATTCGTCTGACCGTTCGCGGCACGTTGTCGCGGGCGCAGATTGGGGAGTTCTCGCTCTCGCCAAGTCAGGGGCCCGTCCGTGCCCTCTTCATGGCGCTGCCGCGCCTTCAGCGCGATCTGGATCAGGCGGGACGCGTCAATGCACTGTTGGTGAGTCGAGGGGTGGATCCTCTCGCCGCCGCCGATGTCGTCAAAGCGCTGGACGCATCGATCAGTGCCGACGACCTGGGGTTGAAAACGGAATCAGTGGACGGGTCGCTGCTGGTCGAAACCGCCAGCGGCCTCATCAGCGATTCACTCGCGACCACGATCGCGGGGATCGCCACACGCCAGGGCCTTGAGCGCACCGAGGTGCTCACGTGGTTGGCCAACAAGATGACCGTCGGCGATCGGACCGTGCCGTATTCGCTGGTGGCCGGTCTCGGTCCGGCGGCCGGCGGCGACACGCGACTTGCGGAGTTGCTGCGCGATACGGGTGCCGGCGCCCCGCCGATTGTGCTGAACGACTGGGCCGCCAGGGATCTCGGCGTGCAGGTTGGCAGCGACCTTCAACTGGAGTACTACCGCTGGGCCGACGAAGGCCGATTGGTCACTGAGCAGACGACGTTCCAGGTCGCCGGTGTGGTGCCTATTGAGGGCCTCGCCGCAGATCGTCGCCTTTCCCCCGCGTATCCCGGCATCACCGACGCCGAAAACGTCGGCGAGTGGGACCCGCCGTTTCCGATCGATCTCAAACTCGTGCGCCAGGTGGACGAGGACTACTGGGACAAGTACAGGACCACGGCAAAGGCCTTCGTCCCTCTCGAAATTGCCCAGGAGCTGTGGCGCACGAGGTACGGCGGAATTTCCTCGATGCGCCTCCGGAACCCCGGAACTCCGGAACCCCGGAACTTCGGAACTCCGGAACTCCGGAACCTCGGAACTTCGGTGCCGCGGGCCCTCGGTTCAGTCCGCGCCGGCATCACCGTCGTCGATGTCCGTGCGCAAAACGTCTCCGCGTCGGTTGGCGCGACGGACTTCGGCGCCTACTTCTCGTACTTCAGCTTCTTCCTCGTGGTCTCGGCGCTTCTGCTGACCGCGTTGTTCTTTCGGTTGGGCATCGAGCAACGGCTGCGCGAGATCGGTGTGCTGCGCGCCGCCGGCTTCAGCGTCGCGGCGATTCAGCGACTGTTCCTCCTTGAGGGGGTCGTCATCGCCATCGTGGGCGCGATCGTCGGTGTGGTGCTCGCGATCGGCTGGGCGGCGTTGATGATGTACGGCCTTCGCACATGGTGGGTGGGTGCAGTGGGCACAACGGCCCTCGAACTGCACGTTGATCCGCTGACGCTGGCCGGCGGTGCGGTGGGCGGCGTGGTCGCGGCGCTTGTGTGCATCTGGCTGACGGTGCGCGCGGTGCGGAAAGTTTCGCCACGAGAGTTGTTGAGCGGCAGCACAAGCGGGGCCGCAACGGCTTCGCAGAGGCCGTCAGCGATCCGGCGTCTGGCACCAACAGTGATTCTGGTCACGGCCGTGGGGCTCGCAGGGGTGACCACCACAGGGGCCGTGCCCGCCGCAGCTGGCTTCTTCGGCGCCGGTGCGTTGATTCTGATCGGCGGCCTGATGGCCCTGGGATCACACCTTCGGCGACCGAGATCCGGCGTGCTCGGCGGCTCCGGGATCTCTGCGCTGGCAGGATTCGGCTGGCGCAATGCGTCGTGGCGTCCCGGTCGCAGCATGACGTCTGCTGGTCTGGTGGCCGTGGCGGCATTCCTCCTTGTGTCGGTGGATGCCTTCCGCAAGGACACGCATGCTGCCAGCGACCCGCGCGGAGGCACCGGCGGGTTTGCGCTCATCGCAGAGTCTGTGCTGCCGTTTGTTCACGACCCGTCGACCAGCGCGGGACGTGAAGAACTCGGTCTGCAGTTTCAGGCCAACGATCCGGTGTTCGCCGGCGTCTCGGTCTTTGGCGCCCGGTTGCGTCCTGGCGACGATGCGAGTTGTTTGAATCTCTATCAGCCGAAACAGCCGCGGGTGCTGGGGGTGCCTGATGCGTTGATCGATGCGGGCCGTTTCACGTTTGCGACGTCTGTGGCGGAGACCGATGCCGACACGGCCAATCCGTGGCGGCTGCTGCGCGGAGAACTGACCGACGGTGTCGTGCCGGCGATCGTGGATGCGACATCGCTGCAATACGTGCTGCATGCGGCGGTGGGCGACATCGTGACGATTGACGCCGAGACTGCGCGTCCGGTACGGCTGCGCATCGTGGGGTCGCTCTCGGACAGCGTGCTCCAGGGCGAGATCATGATCGCCGAGTCGGCGTTTGTGCAGGTCTTCCCGGAGTCGGCGGGTTATCGCGTGATGCTGGTTGAAGTGGAGGCCGGTGCGCGGCCGGACGAGGTGGCGACGGCGATCGAGGAGCGGTTGGAGCCGTATGGCGCCGATGTGCAATCGGCCCTGACGAAACTCGAGGCGTATCACCGCGTCGAAAACACCTATTTGTCCACGTTCCAGACGCTTGGTGGGCTAGGGCTCGTGCTCGGCACCATCGGTCTTGCCGCCGTCACCGCCCGGAACGTGCTCGAACGTCGTCGTGAGCTCGCGTTGCTTGCGGCCGCCGGGTACCGACTGCGCGACCTGTCCGTCATGGTGGTCGCTGAAAATCTCGGGCTGGTCGCGATTGGTCTCGGCGTTGGCGTCGTGGCGGCGCTGGTCTCGATTGCGCCGGTGCTCATTGCCCGGGGTGGTCGTCCTCCGGCATTGTCGATGGTGTGGCTGCTCGCGGTGGCTGTGGCGGGCGTCGTGGCGGCGTTGGTCGCGACCCGGGCGGTGCGCCGACTGCCGCTCCTCGCATCGCTGCGGAGTGAGTGACCCGCGATAGAATTGCGGGGCCGTGTCGCATTATCACCTTCGCGAGTACCCCCTCCAGCAGGGCGCCCTTGAGATTGCGTACATCGAGGAATTCTTCAACGAGTTCCCGAAGCGGAAGACGGCCAACGACATCATCAACCGCCTGCAGGATCGCGAGTGTCAGATCCTGATGGCGGAGGCACCACTCGAAGACGGCACGGTCGTACCAGTGTCCTACAAGGTGTCCCACGAGCTTCGCGCTGACGAGACTGATCCGGCGCTGGCCGATCTGGTGCAGCGATTGACGGGCACCATCAACTTCACCGGGCGGCGCATCCTCTACAACTGGCTGGGTGCCACGCGTCGGGACTGGCGCGGGCAGGGACACTTCCGCGCACTCACCGAAGAGCAGGAAGTGTGGGCGGTGTCCCGCGGCTTCGACGAGATGATCGTCAAGACCAAGAATCGGTATTACGACATGCGTGGCGCGCTCGACACGTTGCAGTTCAACGTGATCAAGCTCGAAGCGGCGCCGGACGTGATGGACGCCAAGGTGTATCTCAGCAAGCCCCTCGGCCTGAGCGTGCTCGACGCCCATCGCAGCCGCCGCCAGGTGACGCGTGTGTGACGACGGACGATCTCTTCGACATTGCGACGCACACCGCTGATCCCGCCTGGTTGACGGCTCGCGGCGTGTTCGTCGCCGAAGGCCGGCATGTCACCCGCCGGCTCCTCGCGACGCCACGATTTTCCGTCGTGGGACTCCTGGTCACGCCGCCCGCGGAAACTGCGCTCGCCGACGTGATTGAGGCGCTTCCGCCCGCGCGCCGCCCGCGCGTGGTGGTGAAGTCCCAGGCCGACCTCGACGCCCTCACGAAGTTCCGGCTGCATCAGGGATGTGTCGCTTTCGCTGAGCGCCAGCCACTGCCGGCATGGACACCCGCGCACACTGCCGGCGGCCTGTCGGTGCTGCTGGAACGTGTGCGTGATCCCGACAATGTCGGCAGTATTGCCCGCAGCGCGTCAGCGATGGGGGTGCGGTCGATCCTGGTGGGGCCCGAATGCGCCGACCCGTTTTACCGCAAAGCCATTCGTACCTCGATGGGCGCGGTGCTGACGTCCACCCTCATTGATGCCACGCCCTGGCCGGATGTGCTGCAGCAGCTCAAGG
>CAZLJG010000062.1:8079-13938 GCA_964559545.1 uncultured Solibacteraceae bacterium
TGCTCGTCGGCTCCGAAGGCGAGGGCCTGTCGCCCGAGGCGCGACGGGCGGCGGATGTCGAGGCCAGAATTCCCATGGCCAACGATGTGGACTCGCTCAATGTCGCGGTGGCGACCGCCGTCGCGGTTTATGCTCTGTCGCGGAGGATGTGATGAAGGACATGGTGCTACGTGCCGGTTGCTGGGTGCTTTGTGCGGTGCTGGGTGCTGGGTGGATGGTGCTCAGTGCGCAGGCGCCGCCGGCCACCGAGATCTTTCTTGCGCCGCTGACCATGTCGGGTGCGAAGGTGTCGGTCGGTCGTCCGCTGAACATCACGAACAACCCCGGGTATGACAATCAGCCGCAGTTCCTCGCGGATTCGTCCGGCCTCCTGTTCGCATCCAATCGCGATGGCGTCCAGACCGATATCTATCGCTATGACATCCCGGCCAAACGGATCGTGCAGGTCACCCGCACGGCGGAGAACGAATATTCGCCGACGTTGACTCCGGATGGGCAGACCTTCTCGACCGTTCGTGGTGCTGAGCAGAAGTTGTGGCGCTTCATGATGGACGGCACCGATGCGGGCCTCGCGTGGACGCACATGGGGTTGATCGGGTACCACGTCTGGATCTCCGACTCGGAGATGGCGACGTTTGTGCTCGGCGCACAGCGCGAACCCAACACCCTGCAGCTCCTCAATTTGCGCACAGGTGGCCATGAGGTCATCGAAAAGAGCATCGGTCGATCCCTGCTGATTCGTCCGGGCCGCGGCACGGTGAGTTTTGTGCACAAACCAGCTGAGGGTCCGTGGCTCATTCGTGAGCTTGATCCAAAAACGAAACAGATCACGACGTTGACGCCCACGCTCGAGCGTTCCGAAGACCTCGCCTGGACACCCGACGGCGCCATCGTCATGGGCCAGAAGGGCAAGTTGTTCATGTGGCGCCCGTCGTCCCCATGGACCGAAATTGCCGATCTCACCAAGCAGGGCGTGGAGAACATCACGCGTTTGACGGTGAGCCCGGATGGCCGATGGATCGCGATTGTGTCTCAGGCCGCTGCACGATGAGTCGTCACGGGCAATCCCGCCGCCTCGCAGCGGTACAGACACCCATCATCCCGATCGTCAGTCGCTGGATTGCCGATACGCCAGGCACCGTGTCATTGGGCCAGGGTGTCGTGTCGTACGGCCCCCCACCGGAAGCTGTCGCCGCACTGGCGTCGTTTCCCGAGTCGCCTCTTGATCATCGGTACGGGGCTGTTGAAGGTGAAGACACACTCGTGGCGGCGATCGCCGACAAACTGCGCACCGAAAATCACATCGACGTGAGGGATGGCAGCCGGGTCGTGGTGACTGCGGGCGGGAATCTCGCGTTCATGAACGCGATTCTTGCGGTGACAGACCCCGGTGACGAGGTCATCCTGCTGGTGCCGTATTACTTCAATCACGAGATGGCCATCGAGATGGCCGGCGCCCGCGTGGTGCCCGTCCAGACTGATGCGCAACGCCAGCTGGATCTTGACGCGATTGCTGCGGCCATCACGCCGCGCACTCGAGCCATCGTCACTGTTTCACCCAACAACCCGACGGGCGTCGTGTATCCGGAGGCCTCCTTGCGCGCGGTCAACCAGTTGTGCCGTGACCGCGGCATCTTTCACGTGCACGACGAGGTGTACGAGTACTTCCTGTATGCGGGCGCGTCGCACTTTTCGCCTGGCAGCATCCCCGGCGCGTCGGGCCACACCATTTCGATGTATTCGCTGTCGAAGGCCTATGGACTGGCCAGTTGGCGCATGGGGTACATGGTGATCCCCGAGGTGTTGTGGGAGGCGGTCAACAAAATCCAGGACACGCTGCTGGTGTGTCCGCCGGTGGTCTCGCAGCGCGTGGCACTGGCGGCCATGCGCGTCGGCCGCCACTATTGCGAAGGTCACCTCGCACGACTCAACGAGATGCGGACGATGATGACGGCCGCACTGGGGGATCCTTCGGTCCCGTGTGACGTGCCTTCGGCCCTCGGCGCGTTTTATTACTTCATCAGGGTCCACACCACCAGGGACGCGTTGTCGTTCACCGAACGCCTGATTCAGGACCATCGTGTGGCCGTCATCCCCGGCTCGGCGTTTGGCGCGAAGGACGGCTGTTCGCTCCGCGTGTCGTACGGGGCTTTGGACAAAGACACGGCGGCTGAGGGTGTTGGCCGCCTGGTGGCGGGAATAAAGGCACTGGCGTGAAGGTCATTACATGGAACGTGAACGGCATCCGGGCCCGGCAGGCCCAGGTGCAGGAGTTGCTGGAGACCGAGCAGCCCGACGTGTTGTGCCTCCAGGAGATCAAGGCGACTCCGGCGCAGGTGCCGGAATTGCTGGTCAATCCCGGGGACTACTGGTCGGTATGGCACGGAGCCGGCGGATATTCGGGCGTGGCGTTGTTGATCCGGCGGACATTTGCCGCCGAGGCGCCCAGGTTCTGGCACCCTGAGTTCGACTTCGAGCAGCGCATCGTGGTGGCGGATGTGCCCGTGGCCGGTGGAGTAAACCAGGGACCGCTCCGCTTCGTCTCGGTCTATGTGCCCAATGGGGGCAAGGACTACGAGGCCAAGATGCGGTTTTTTGGCAGCCTGCAGCAGTGGCTGGCTGAAACGATTCAGACCGGTCCGGCGCTAGTGCTCTGTGGGGATATCAATGTGGCGCGTGAGGAGCGGGACGTGCATCCGAAGGAACGCAAGGTCAACCAGATCGGCACCCGCCAGGAGGAACGCGACCTCTTTGCCAGGGTGTTGCAGGCCGGGATGACCGACGTCGGACGCGCGCTGGATCCCGACAACAACGACCTGTTCACGTGGTGGGCCCCCTGGCGCAGTCTTCGCCAGCGCAATATCGGTTGGCGCATAGACTACGTACTGGCGACGGACGCGATCGGCGCGACCGCGGTCACGTGCGTGTCCCGCCGTGAATTCGGCACCAGCGATCACGCGCCAGTTGTCGCGACCTTCATCTGATCTCAGACACTGTCATGAAACTCCGCACCCGCCTCATCGTCGCCTTCCTGGTTCTCTCGGTTGTGCCCCTGACTGCCGTGACGTACTTCTCGTACACCAGTCAGGTGCGGGCGCTGCAGGATCTGGCCACCCGAGAGGCGGACGCGTTGTCGTCGGACATGACCCAGCGCATGCAGTTGGTGACCTCAGAGTTGAGTGCGCGGGTTGAACAACTGGCGGACATGAACGAACCCGCGGTCGTCAGGGTCGCGCAGCGTTCGGAGCCGCAGTCTGCCCGTGTGGACACGACACCGACGACATCCACGCCTTCGGCACCGACAACGCCGCTGGGAGTGGCGGCGGCGGCCACACAGGCGGCGGCCAACGTCGTCTCGTCGTCGCAACCCGCCACCTCGACGGAACAGGCCCGCGTGGCTGAGGCGCTCGGAGCTGCGGCGATGTTGCTGCAGACGGTCGAATTCCAGGGCATGCGAGGCGGGGGCCCGCGTCCGCAAGGCCAACGCCCGGAGCCACCACGCGCCGATGGCAGCCGTGGTGAGCCCAGGCCTGGGCGCGGCCGAGGCGGACGTCCGCCGCAGACACCGCCCACTGTTCCTGCTGATGCGGTCAAGCCTGTTGAGGGTGTGAAGCCGGCTGAAGGTGTTCCTGCCCCCCCGATGGTGCCGCCACCGCCCGCAGCAGCGCCGGCGTCGCCTGATCGCGTGGTGATCGACATGGGCGCGATCGCCCGGGACATGTTCAGCAAGTACGTGCCCGAGGGTGGCTTCGAGAAGATGACGCCCGAGCAGCGTCAGCAGATGGCGCGCGAAGTGAATCTGCGGATGATGGGCATCGCGGAAGGCATTCGCATCGGCGCGGAACAGCTGCAGAAGAAGGCGGAAGCTGCACGGCAGGAGTCAACAACCGTTGCTGCTCCCGCTGGTGATCCGGCCGCTCCGACGTCAGCGGCCGCTCCCGCTACGCCGCCGCCCGCTCCTGCTCCGGCCGTCGCGCCTCAACCTGCGCCGCCCACGGCACCATCGCGCCCGATGACGCGCACGTCCACGCTTGTGGGGAACAAGTTGGACGTCAAGCTGATGCAGGACGGCAAGGTCGTCGGCGAGGTCAACGCGACGATCGATCTTGAGAACGTGCTGGCCACGGTGTTTTCGCCGACACGCCGCGAGCGGGGGGAGGTCCCGTTCGCCGTGGGTCCTGACGGCAAGGTGTACACGGCGAATGCTGCCGACCAGAAGACGGTTGAAGACCTTGGTCCAATCGCGCGTCCCGACGGTCCGCTCGGCAAGACCGTGTTGTCGGACTGGGTCGTGTTCATGACGGCTGATCCGTCCGGCTCAGGGCTTCGCTTCGGCATTGCGCGCCCCGTGGGAGATTCACTCGGAGATCTTCGGCGGACGGCTGGCCGCAACGCCGGCCTCGGTCTGCTGCTGATTGGGATCGCCATCGTCGGTGTTGTTCCACTGTCCGGCCGGCTCACGAAGGACCTGACGGATCTCACGGAAGGTGTCGATCGCATTGCGCATGGTGACTACCGTGCGCGCGTGCCGGTGCGCAGTCGTGACGAAGTCGGCGAGTTGGCGTCGGCGTTCAACAAGATGGCTGAAGACGTCGAACGCCATCAGCTGGCGGTTGGCGAACAGGAACGGTTACGACGCGAACTGGAACTGGGTCGCCAGATTCAGAGCGACATGTTGCCGAGCGCGCCGATGTCGTTCGGTCTGACCGAAGTGCAGGGTGTGTCGATCCCCGCGCGGGAGGTTGGCGGCGACTTCTTCAACTACTTTGCCCTCGAGAACGGGCATGTGGCGCTGCTGGTGGGTGACGTCTCGGGGAAGGGTGTCGGCGCCGCGCTCCTGATGGCAAACATTCAGGCGTCGTTGCGCACGCGGTTGGCCATGGGCCAGAACCTGTCGGCGATCGCCGAGGCCCTTGATCGTGAGATGGCGGCAACCGCCGGGTCACGGTTGTATGTGACCTTGTTCCTGGGGATCTTTGATCCGGCGACGCGTCGTCTGCAGTACGTCAACGCAGGGCACAATCCGCAGTTTGTGCTTCGACCCGGGCAGGCGCTCGAAAAAATGCACGCGACGGGCATTCCCATCGGCCTGCTGGCCGGTCGGGGTTACTCCCACCGCGAAGTCGCCCTGTCGAGTGGCGACCTGCTCTTTTTCTACACCGACGGGTGTGTGGAGTCCGAGAACGAAGCCGACGAAATGTTCGGCACCGATCGCCTCGAAGCGCTGCTGGTGTCAATCGGGTCGTCCGGTCCGTCAACGCCCGATCGCGTGTTGCAGCAGGTCGAGGAAGCCGTCACGTCGTTCCGTGGCACTCGCGAGCCTGGCGACGACGCCACGATGATGGCCGTGCGTATCGGCTGACGTTTATAACGTCCTTAGCGCTATCAGCGGATCCACCGAGGCCGCACGACGCGCGGGGATGATGGCCGCCAACGCCGCGACGGTGAGCAGCACGACCCCTGCCGCGATGTAGCTGATCGGATCAAACGCTGTTACACCAAGCAGCACGCTCGACAGCGCCTGAGCCCCGAGGGCCGCAAGTCCCACGCCGAGCACGGTTCCAATCACCACGAGGATCAGGGCCTCGCGCAGCACGCCCTTCACAACCGCGCCTCTTGAAGAACCGAGCGCCATGCGGATGCCGATTTCTTTCGTCCGCCTGGACACACTGAAGGCGATCACGCCGTAGAGGCCGATGCCCGCGAGCATGAGGGCGAGGCCGGCCAGACCTCCGAACACCGACGCACCGAGACTGATGGGCAACATCGACGTGGCCATCATCCGGTCGAGTGGGCCGAGTTCAAGGAAGACCAGTTGTGGCTCCATGCCCTGCAGTTCCCGTTGGATGTGTGTCATGA
>CAZLJG010000063.1:0-13734 GCA_964559545.1 uncultured Solibacteraceae bacterium
AATTCAGCTGATGGGTGACGCCTACGGCACGGTGATTCCGTTTGTCGAACGCGAGTGTTCGATTCAGCGTCGCCACCAGAAAGTGGTGGAAGAGTCACCGTCGCTCGCACTTGACCCGGCGACCCGCGTGGCGATGGCCGAGTGTGCGGCGGCGGTGGCGAAGACGGTGGGCTACACGAACGCGGGCACGATCGAGTTCCTGCTCGACGAGGACGGTCGTTTCTACTTCCTGGAGATGAACACACGTCTGCAGGTGGAACACCCGGTCACGGAACTGGTGACGGGCATCGATCTGGTGCACTGGCAGCTGCGCGTGGCGATGGGTGAGCGTCTGACGATCGATCCCGCGCAGGCGTTGACACCCCGTGGCCACGCCATCGAGTGCCGCATCTATGCGGAGGATCCTGATCAGGGATTCATGCCGTCGCCCGGGCTCGTGCGCGCGCTGAGTGTGCCCGGCGGTCCGGGTGTGCGCGACGATCGCGGCGTGTCAGCCGGCTTCGAAATTCCGCTCTTCTACGATTCGATGATCTCCAAGCTCGTCGTCTGGGGCGCCGATCGCCCGGAGGCCATCACGCGGTTGCGTCGGGTGCTCGATGAATACCGGGTGGCCGGCGTGCGCACGACGCTGCCGTTTTTCCGCTGGCTGGTCGGTCAGCCGGAATTTTCAGCCGGCGCGTTTGACACCACCTATCTCGACGGGTTGCTCGCGTCGCGCAAGGGCCAGTCGTTTGTGGAGCCCTCTGGCTCCGATGTCGACGATGCGGCGATCGTGGCTGCCGTGGCGGCGTGGTTCCGCGCACATCAGAACGCGGCGGGTCCCATGCAGGCGGCTGACGCGTCGGTGTGGCGCCGGGCCGCGCGCAGGGATGGATTGCGATGAGGCTCGATATCGAAGTCGCGGGGCAGTCCCGCGCGTTCCAGATTGAGCGCCGGCCTGACGGCCGGTTCGTCGTCACCATTGATGACGTGGTGCACGAGGTGGATGTGCGCCAGACCGATGTGGGCCTGTCGCTGGTGTTCGCGGACGGCCGATCGCTCGAAGCGGCCGCGAGTCCGATGGCCGGTGGCGAGTGGCTGGTCCAGCTGCCGCACGTGGATGTGGCGGTGGTGGTGGATGGCCAGCGGCACGGACGTCGCGGCGCGGGTGGCCCGTCGGCGACCGGTGCCCAGCGCGTGACCGCGCCCATGCCTGGACGTGTGGTGAAGGTGCTCGTCGCGGTGGGTGATGAGGTCGCGCACCGCCAGGGTGTGGTGGTGGTCGAGGCGATGAAGATGGAGAACGAGCTCGGGTCCCCGAAGGCCGGGCGCGTGACCGAGATCACCGTGGTGGAAGGCGTCTCGGTGGAAGCCGGGCGTCTGCTCATGGTGATTGAGTAAAGTGAAGATGTGAGCCAGGTTCCCCCAGTACCGGACACGCCGCCGGTCACCCCGGACGCTGCCGCGTCGCGCCGTGGGTGGGGCTTGCGCCGCTGGAGCAAACGCGCCTGGTATCTGATCGCCGCGGGCGTCGCCGCGATCGTCGTGTCCCTGCTCAGCATTGATCTCGGCCCGGAACTCCGCGCGCGTGCGGAGCGCGCGGCCTCCGCGTATCTCGAGCGGCCGATGCACATCGGATCGGTTGAGGCGGAATTGTGGTCGGGCCGCTTTGTCTTCCGCGACGTCGTCATTGAAAGCAAGACGCCTGAGGCGGTGCCGTTCCTGCGCGCCGAGCGGATCTTTATTTCCATCCCCTGGCAGTCGCTGTTCCGGCGTGCGCTCACCATCGAAGTGGAGATCGACCGGTGGTCGCTCTTCATCGAGAGCTGGGAGGGCGGCATCCACACGGTGCCGCGGCTCATGCCGCGTCGGACGAGTGATGACCCGAGCCCGATCTCGACCACCGTCAACTTCGTCTTTGCCCGCGGCGGACAGTTCCGGTACATCGATCACTACATTCCGTGGGACATCACGGCGAATGATGTGCGCATCAACTTTGTGCGGTCGAGGAGTCTCGACGCGTACGTGGCCACGCTGGGGTTCACCGACGGGGTCGTGAACATCCAGCAATATCAGCCGATGGCGGTGGAGGCGATGTCCGCCAGGCTGACGGTGGACGGCAATCTGCTGCGCGTCCATCAGATGGATGTGATCGCGGACGGATCGCGGTCACGGCTCGTGGGCACGATCGATGCGACACGCTGGCCCGAGCAGCACTACACGGTCGAGTCCACACTCGCGGTGTCGCGACTCAAGGAGATCTTTTTCTTCGGGCAGGACTTTACGGCGCAGGGGCAGGGACGTTTCTCCGGCCAGTTCCACAAGTACCACCAGGGCGGGTTCGAGGTGAACGGACGCATCACCAGTCCGCTGCTCACCGTGAGCGACCTTGAGTTTCCTGAGGTGTCGGGGCGCGTGGTGTGGGTGCCGAACCGGCTGGAAGTCGTGAACACCCGGAGCGCGTTTTACGGCGGCACGATGCAGCTCGACTATGCGCTCGACATGCGCACAGGTCAGCCCGCGACCGCTGATCTCTCGGCGAGATATCAGGGTGTGGACCTGACTTCGTTTGGCGATTTCTGGGGGTGGGACGGTATCACCCTCGCCAGTCGCGCCGACGGCTGGCACACGATGCGATGGCCCAGTGGCCGTTTCGCCGACATGACCGGCGACGGCGTGTTGCGCGCGCGTCCCATGGCGGATCGCGTGCTCGCGTCTGCGGATCTGCCGTCGACCGCGGTCTACGCCGGGCCGGAGATTCCGTTCCTCAAAGACCTGCCGCTTGAGCCACAGGCCACCGGCGGCGAGATCACGTACCACATGACGCCGACGACCGTGGAGTTTGCGGACTCGTGGGCCGCGACACCGGAGACGCACCTGCGATTCAGCGGCACAACCGGCTGGCGCGACAACGCGAAGATTCCATTTCGTGTGACGAGCACGGACTGGCAGGCGAGTGACCGTCTGCTCGCGGGCGTGTTGACGGCGTTTGGATCTCGCACGAGCGCCATCGAGATCGGCGGACGCGGTGTATTCAACGGCGTGCTGACGCAGTGGTTCAACCGGCCGCGGATTGAAGGACACCTGGTGGCCGACGGCATCCGCGCGTGGGATGTCACGTGGGGCCAGGGGCGCGCGGATCTGGTGATCGAGAACAGTTACGTGACGGTCACCAACAGTCTGGTTGGCAGTGAAGCGGCGAATGCGCCGCGCCTTGTGGCGAACGGGCGTTACTCGCTCGGGTATCCGCGCGCAGATGGCGGCGAGCAGTTTGATGCGCGCATCCGTGTGGAGCACTGGCCGCTCGTCGATTTCCGCCATGCGTTTCTGCTCGACGACTGGCCCGTGCTGGGCACGACCTTCGCCGATCTGCGGCTGTATGGCGACTACGAGGGGCCGGAAGGGTTCGGACTGATTCGTGTGTCGCCGGGCAGCGGATGGGATGAGACGTTCGATCAGTTCACGGCGCGTGCGTCGTTTGAGCGTGTGGGCATGCGCCTCGACGCCGTGGAGGTGACCAAGAGCACCGGCGTCGTGCGTGGCGCGGCGTACGTCGGGTGGGCGACGCCGCAGAACAACAACTGGGGCACGTATTCCTTCACGTTTGACGGCGAGCGGATTCCGGTCGAGTCGCTGGTGAGTTTCACAGTGCCGGACGCCGACCTGACCGGTGTGTTGTCGTTCCGCATGTTCGGGAGCGGCAGCAACGAACGGCCACGGTACGAATGGGATGGACGCATCGTGGACCTCTTCTGGGGGGATGAAGGCATCGGCCAGGCGACCGCCCACATGGTGATCGAGGAGGAGGTCATCACGGTCGATCGCCTTGATGTGGCGTCCGATCGGTTGTCGATCTCCGGCTCCGGCCGTGTGCAGATGAACGAGACGTACACCACCGAGGCGACACTGCGATTCAACGAGACCTCGGTGGATCCGTTCCTGCGGTTTGCCGCGCCCGGCTTGTCCCCCTACACCCGGGCGGTGGTGAGTGGCGCGGTGCGGGTGAGTGGCGAGTTGACCGACCTGTCGCGCCTCGGCGTGGAGGTCTCAGTCGAGAAGGCGGACCTCGGCCTGCTCGACTTCGAATTGACGAATCCGATCGGTCCCGACGGCACCCGCACGCCGTTGCGGCTCTCGTATGTGGACGACACGTTGTCCATTCGCGCGTTCCGCTTGACCGGCGAGGGCACGAGTTTGACACTGGGCGGCAGCGTCAGTCGTACGACCGATGCGCTTGACGTGACGATCGAAGGCACATCGAATCTGGCGATCCTCCAGGGCGTCATCAGCGATGTGCGCGCCTCCGGCAATGCGACGATCGCCGCGTCGATCGGCGGCACATTGTCGGAACCCACCTACGGTGGACAGGCGACGGTAACCGACGGCCGGTTGCGCCACTACTCGTTCCCGCACAGTCTCGACGCGATCAATGGGCAGGTGACCTTCGACGCGTCTGGGCTTCGCCTGGATGGCCTGCGCGCGCGCATGGGCACCGGCGGCCGCAACGGCACGGGCGAAGTGCGCTTCGGGGGCACCATCGGTCTGGAGGGCTTCCTGCCGGGCGAGGTCAACGTCACCGTGCGCGGTGACGGTCTGGACCTGCGATTCCCTGAGGGGTTCCGGTCGATTGTGGATGCCGACCTCGCGGTCACCGGGTCCGTCGAGAACGCGCTGGTCTCCGGCCGCTTGACCGTGCGGCAGGCGCGATACACCCGCCGGTTGACCGGCAACGCGGGCCTGCTCGGCCTGGCCTCGGTCGGCGGTGATGCCGCCATTCCCGTCGCATCCTCAGCCGCACCGACGCTGCCGCTCACGTTCGCGATCGATCTGGTGGGCCAGCGACTGGCGCTGATTGATGATGCGGACGCGACGGTGGTCGTGTCGCCGGACCTGCGTTTCTCCGGCACACTCGATCGCCCACAACTTGCCGGTCGCGTGGACATCGAGCGCGGCGAGACCGAGTTCCTCGGCAATCGCTACACGGTCGGTGGGTATGTCGAGTTCAACAACCCCAGCACGATCGAACCCTATTTCGATGTGGAGGCGCGGACGCAGATTCGGCAGCCCGCGCAGGAATACCGGATCGACCTTCGGTTCACGGGCACCCTCGCGCGGTTTTCCTACGACCTGAGTTCGGACCCTCCGCTCTCGCAGGTGGACGTGCTCAACCTGATCCTGGGTCAGAGTCCGGACCTGCAGCGCACGGAACTGCGCGCGCTCGGGTCGCCGCAGGAAACGCAGAATCAGCTCATGTCGTCGGTGCTCGCGCAGTTGGTGACCAGTCCGATCACCACGCCCGTGGGTCGCGTGGTGGAGCGGACACTGAACGTCGATACGTTCACCGTCACGCCGTTGTTGTCGGCCGACGCCGCGCTGCAGCAACTGCCCACCGCGCGCATCACCGTGGGCAAGAAGATCTCCAACCGCGTCTTCCTCACGTACTCGCGGTCGCTCGACAACTCCACCAGCCTCGATTACGACCTGTTGCTCCTGGAATACGCGCAGAATGAGCGTATGTCCTGGGTGCTCTCGCGGAATCAGGATGGCACCTTCGCGCTCGACTTCCGCGTGAGGTACCGCTTCTGATGCCACGCCTCGCCGTCGTCGTCCTCGCGCTGTGGGCCCTGGTCGGCCTGCCAGTGCCGGCTCGTGCGCAACAGGCGGTCGACGTCATGGCGCTGGCGGGGCAACGTGTCGCGGCAATCGGGATCGAGATCGAGGGGCGGGCCGACACCAGCCCGACGTTGCGTGACCTGCTCGAGGTGCGCGTGGGCGAACCCTTGCAGTTCGAACTGGTCCGCGAGAGCGTGGCACACCTCTTCAACCTCGGGCAGTTCGAAGACGTGGCCGTCACCGCGCTGCCCGGGTCGGATGGTGTGCGTCTGGTGTTCGCGCTGACACCACTGCATCCCATCGATCGCATCGAATTCCGGGGCAACCTCGGTCTGGACCGCCGGACGTTGGAACGCGGCGTGCTCGAACAGTTCGGAGGCCGCGCGTCGTCGGCGCGCCTCGACGCCGCGCGAGAGACCGTGACGCGGCTGCTCGTGGACGAAGGCTACTCCCGCCCGTCCGTTGTACCCTCCCTCGAACAGACCCACGAGGTGCACCGATCCACACTGGTGCTCACCGTGGACGCCGGTCCCCGCCTGCGCATTGGGCGAGTCATCGTGACAGGCGACCATCCCTTGCCGGCGGCCGACGTCACCACAAACCTCGGACTCATCCGAGGCGCTGCCTATCGTCGTCTTGCGACTGAAGTCGCGCTGCGCGGCGTGGCTGAGCGCCTGCGTGGCATGCGGTATTACGAGGCGTCCGCCAGTCACTTCGCCACGCCGGCCGACAACGACTTCGTGGACGTCACCGTCACGATCGACACCGGCCCCATCGTCACCATCGTTGTCGTCGGGGATCCGCTGCCGGATGGCAGTCAGGATGAGTGGATTCCGATTCGCCGCGAGAACTCGGCGGACGATGACCTGCTGGAGGATTCGGCATTCCGCATCCGTCAGGCCCTGCAACGTGACGGGTACTGGCGCGCGGATGTCGTCCATGAGCGCGTGGAGGATCCCGACGGTGAGCGGATGGTGGTGACGTTCACCATCCGGCGCGGGTTGCGGTACGCGCTGGCCTCACTCGCGGTGAACGGGCACAGCCACTTCACGGAGGCCGACATCCGGGCGATGCTCCAGTTGAACGAAGGCGAGTGGTTTGTGGAGACCGACGTGGAGGCGCGCCTCGGCGCGTTGCTGCGCGCCTACGCGTTTGCCGGATTTGACGCGACAGTGGAATACACGGCCGACGCACTGTCGGGTGAGGACGGCCGGGTCGCGCTGCGGGTGGACATCGTGGAGGGGCCGTTGCGCGTGGTGTCGCGCGTGTCGATCACCGGCGCGGTGCAGGTCTCGGAGGCGGAAGTGCGCCGAGTGGTCCGGTCGGTGGCCGGCCAGCCGTTGCAGGCGGCGCAGGTGCGCGACGACCGTCAGGCGATTCAGCAACTGTATCTGGACCGCGGGTTTCAGTCGGTCGTCGTCGAGGCCCGACAGGCCACCGAGGCGCCGTTCGACATCACGTACGAGATCAACGAAGGTTCACAAACGCTCGTGGACCACGTGATCGTCGTCGGGAACCGGCGCGTGAGTACGGAGACCATCCTCGCGGAGGTCGTGCTGCGACCGGGAGCCCCGTTTGGACAGGGGGCGCGGCTCGACAGTCAGCGTCGTCTTGCCGACCTGGCGATCTTCCGACGGATCAGCATTACCGCGGCCAACGAAGGCCGGGCCGACGGGCACGTGGACGTCATCGTACAGGTGGAGGAGGCGCCGGCCACCACGATCGGGTACGGCGGCGGTCTGGAGTTCGGGCGCCGGTTGCGCACGGCGGTGGGTGGCGGGGAAGAGGACGCGATCCGGTTTGCGCCGCGTGGCTTCCTTGAACTCGGGCGCCGCAATCTGTTCGGCGGGAATCGATCGGCGACGTTGTTCACGCGCGTCAGTCTCGGGTCGCGCAACGATCCCGACGATCCCACGCGGGATGGCAGCGGCATCGAGTTCAGCGAATATCGCGTGACGGGCAGTTATCGGTCGCCGCGCGCCTTCGGGTCGCGGATTGATTCCGTATTGAGCGCGACGGCTGAACGCGCCATTCGCACGTCGTTCACCTTCGTGCGTCGGTCAGCGAACGCCGAGGCGCTGCATCGGCCCTCGGCGCACACGAGCGTGTTTGGCCGCTATGCGCTCGACTCCACCGAGTTGTATGACACGCGCATTCCCGAAGAGGATCAGCCGCTCATCGACCGTCTGTTTCCGCAGATTCGCCTCTCGGCGATCTCCGGCGGGTTGGTGTGGGATCGCCGTGATGACCTGCTGGATCCCACCTCCGGCGGGTTGATGAGTATCGATGGCGAAGTGGCGGCGCGGTCGATCGGCTCGGAAGTCGGTTTCGTCAAAGTGTTTGCGCAGGCGCTCGGGTTCCGCCGGCTCACCCGGATTAATCGTGTGGTCATCGGCGGCCGCATGCAGGTCGGCGTGGCGCGCGGATTCTCGCGCGAGGTCGTGATTCCCGGCACCGATGGCGAGACGGAGATCGTGGCGGACCTGCCGGCCGGTCGTCGCTTTTTTGCCGGCGGCAGTACGACGGTGCGCGGCTTCCAGCAGGATCGCCTCGGTGTGCCCGGCGTGATCAGCGGCGAGCAGGGGTTGTCGAGTGGCGGCAACGGCGTGGTCGTGCTGAACGGCGAAGTACGCACGCAACTGTGGACCGACATTGCGCTGGTCGGGTTCGTGGATGGCGGCAACGTGTTTGCCCGCGCCGGCGACATGTCGATCGGTGATCTGCGCGGCGCGGCGGGCTTTGGTATCCGCTACCGCTCGCCGCTTGGACCACTCCGGCTCGACTTCGGATTCAAGTTTGATCGACGGGTCTTCAGCGGCAAACGTGAACGCGCGTGGGAGTTCCACCTGAGCATTGGAGAGGTGTTCTGATGACCGCACCTTTTGCCCTCGTCTGTCTCCTGGCCGTCGCGACCCAGGTGCCCGCCACGCTCGATCGCATCCTCGTCGTTGTCAACGGCGACATGGTGACGTTGTCGGATGTGCGCGCGGCGCGGGTCTTGAAGCTCCTTCCTGCCGATGCGACGGACGATGCGATCGTGCAGGCATTGATCGACCGACGGCTTGTGTTGTCGGAGATGCGGCGGTTTCAGGTGCCTGACCCGGCGCCCGAGGCCCTCGCCGCGCGCCGCGCGCAGTGGGCACAGGGGCACAACGATCTTGATCCCGTCCGGCTGTTTGCGTTGGCCGGAGTCGGCGCCGGCTTTGTGGATCGGTGGCTCGCCGATGAACTGCGGCGCGAGGGCTATCTTCAACAGCGGTTTGCCGCACTTGACGAGGGGCGGCGAGCGTCGGCGATTCGGCAGTGGGTCGAGAGCCTTCGGGCACGCGCCGACATCGTGTATCGCGCCCCCCGCGGGTGACGCGACGTTATTTGGCGGGAATCCCCAGCGACGAGGCCAGCACCTGTTGCAACACCATCGCGCCGTTGAAGCCGGCGTGGTTGGTCATGCCGGCGACCACTGAGCCGCGCCGGATGTAGGCGGCACCCCAGCCGATCCCCATCAGGCCGATGGCCAGCGCGACGTCGAGTCCCTGGTCGTAGTGCAGCACGCCAAACACCACGCCGAAGGCGAGGTTGCCCACCCACGCTCCTCCCAGGTGCTGCGCCGACCGATGCAGGATGAATCCCCGCTGCAGCTCTTCGCGTACGCCGCCCGCAAGCACCACGACGACCGCGAAGATGGCGGCATCAAAAGGATCGCGCATAAAGGCCGCCAGCGGGTTCTCAGGCACCGTCTGGAGCCAGGGGGCGATGTAGCGCAGACCGGCGACGACGCCCGTCAGCGTGATGAACACCACGGGGACAAACAACAGGCCCCGCCAGAATTCCGGGAAGAAGGGACGGTCGCCAAAAAAGACCTTGTGTGACGACTCCCCGCTCACCCGCAGGAACAGCAGGATCAGCAGGGCGACCAGGGCCGTGTCCAGAAAGCTGACGATGGCGATGAATTGGAGGGAGAGGCCGGTCTCGGAATACGGGGCCATGCCGACGCCCAGAATGAGAAAGGCCGCCAGAAACAGCTGCGTGGGGAAGCCCGAGACGGCGACGATCTGCAGGAACGACAGGACGTCCGGCCGGATGAGTGGCGAGGCAGGTGGGGCGGAGGTCTCGCCGAGCATTCGAACCATTATGGGTGCACGAGTGCGCTCGTGCACTGGGGCACTTCCGCGCTCGGATTTTCGTGATATCTTCGCCTTGTGTCCACTGAGTCCGCTCAACCAGTGACGACATGTAACGGCAGTGAAAAATAGGGCAGGTGAAAAAACGGCAGTACTGACCGGGGTGTTCTCAAGATGTCGGGGTCCCAGGCCGATAGATCCACCATATGTCGTGGGTTCTGCCTTGACTTCAACTGCACGCGGGCGCATATTCGTTCCCCGGCACAGCAACAGCCGAACCGAGGCTTCCCAGCGCCTTGGACGTGACTTCTGCCTCCTCCTTTTCGGGTATGGACCCGGAAAGACAGGAGGAGGGCCCTGTTGCCGTTGTCGAAGTGTTGAGGGTCTTGGCGGGAACAAGGACCGTATCCGGGGCGGATGCGGTGCTATGTACGAAAGGTAAAGGTCATTAGAGATGCAGACAGCCCAGAACGTAGGAACCACGGTGGGGGAGACGACGACTCGAGAGACGGGGCGGACTTTTGGTCCGGGCGCGTCTGTGACTGGACTCGAGTTTGAACGTTACTTCACGCGTGATGGCGTGGACCCGTTTGAGGAGGTTGAGTGGGAGTTGCGCTCGGCCGTCATCACCAATGAACGCGGCGAAGTCGTGTTCGAGCAACGGGACGTCGAGTTTCCGAAATCCTGGTCGCAACAGGCCACAAACATCGTGGTCTCGAAGTACTTCCGCGGTCTGATCGGCTCGCCTGAGCGTGAGCGCTCGGTGAAGCAGCTGGTCGGCCGTGTCGTGGACACGATCACCCGGTGGGCGCGTGAACAGGGGTACTTCGCCTCGGAAGATGATCTCCAGGGCTTCAGCGACGATCTCAAGCATCTGCTCGTGTATCAGAAGGGCTCGTTCAACAGCCCGGTGTGGTTCAACTGCGGGTTCGAGAAGGCGCCGCAGTGCTCCGCGTGTTTCATCAACGCGGTGCAGGACACGATGGAGTCGATCCTCGGTCTGGCGAAGACCGAAGGCATGTTGTTCAAGTTCGGCTCCGGCACGGGCTCGAACCTGTCGGCGATCCGATCGTCGAAGGAAGTGCTCGCCGGTGGTGGCACGGCGTCCGGTCCCGTCTCGTTCATGAAGGGCTTCGACGCGTTTGCCGGCGTCATCAAGTCGGGCGGCAAGACCCGTCGCGCGGCCAAGATGGTGATCCTCAACGCGGAGCATCCCGACATCGAGGAATTCATCAACTGCAAGGTTGAGGAAGAGAAGAAGGCCTGGGCGTTGATTGACGCCGGCTACGACGGCTCCTTCACGGGCGTCGCGTATGGCTCGGTCTTCTTCCAGAACTCCAACAACTCTGTGCGTGTCACCGACGAATTCATGCGCGCGGTGCTCGACGACGGCGAGTGGCATACACGGTCGGTGACGACCGGTGAGATCGTCGATACCTACAAGGCGCGCGACCTCATGCGGCAGATCGCCCAGGGCACGTGGGTGTGCGGCGATCCCGGCATGCAGTACGACACGACGGTCAACGACTGGCACACGTGCCCGAACACGGCCCGCATCAATGCGAGCAACCCGTGCTCGGAATACATGTTCCTCGACGACTCGGCGTGCAACCTGGCGTCCATCAACCTCATGAAGTTTGTGGATGAGGAAGGCGAATTCGATTTCGACGGGTTCGAAGCCGCCTGCAAGACGTTCATCACGGCGCAGGAAATCCTGGTGGACAACTCCAGCTATCCGACGGCGTCGATTGCGCGCAACAGTCATGCGTATCGTCCGCTCGGCCTCGGCTACGCCAACCTCGGCGCATTGCTGATGTCGCGTGGTCTGCCCTATGACAGCGATGCCGGTCGCGACTACGCGGCGGCGATCACGGCGGTGATGCACGGTGCGGCCTATGCGCAGAGCGCGCGTGTGGCGCGTGACCACGGCGGCCCGTTCCCCGGCTACGAGAAAAACCGCGAGCCGATGCTCCGCGTGATGAAAAAACATCGCGCGGCGCTGAAGGACATCGACAAGACCCACGTGCCGAAGCCGCTCTACAACAAGGCGCGGGAGATCTGGGACGAGTGTGTCGAACTCGGCGAGGCGCACGGCTACCGCAATGCGCAAGCGACGGTGCTCGCCCCGACCGGCACGATCGGCTTCATGATGGACTGCGACACGACCGGCGTGGAACCGGACATCGCGCTCGTCAAGTACAAGAAGCTCGTCGGTGGCGGCATGATGAAGATCGTCAACCGCACCGTGCCGATGGCGCTCACCAAGCTCGGTTACACGCAGGCGCAGGTGGCCGACATCCTGGCCCACATCGACGAACAGGAGACCATCGAAGGCGCGCCGCACCTCAAGGACGCCCACCTCGCGGTGTTCGACTGCGCGTTCAAGGCGATGAAGGGCACGCGGTCCATTCACTACATGGGCCACATCAAGATGATGGGCGCCGTGCAGCCGTTCATCTCGGGCGCGATCAGCAAGACGGTCAACGTGCCGCGCGAAGCGACGGTTGAGGACATCGAGCAGGCCTACATCGATTCGTGGCGCATCGGCGCCAAGGCCGTCTCGATCTACCGCGACGGCTCCAAGCGCACGCAGCCGCTCAACACCTCGAAGGCGGCCATTCAGCGCGCGGGTGTACTCGAACAGGCCACCGAAGCGGCGCCGATGCCGGCCCGCCACAAGCTGCCCGACGAGCGCCAGTCGATCACGCACAAGTTCGACATCGCGGGGCACGAAGGCTACATCACCGTCGGGCTCTACGAAGACGGCATGCCCGGTGAACTGTTCCTCACGATGGCCAAGGAAGGCTCGACGATCTCGGGTTTTGCCGACGCCTTCGCCCAGGCCATCAGCTACGCGCTCCAGTACGGCGTGCCGCTGCAGGATCTGGTGGACAAGTTCAGCCACGTCCGCTTCGAACCCGCGGGCATGACGAAGAACCCCGACGTGCGCTTCGCCAAGTCGATCGTCGACTACATCTTCCGATGGATGGCGGCGAAGTTCCTGTCGCACGAAGCGCAGTACCAGGCGGGCGTCAACGTGCCTGAGACGGTGACCACGCCGGAGCAGCTCACCCTCGACGTTGCAGCGCTGGCGGCGGCACCGAAGGTTGCAGAGAAGACAGCGCCGACAGGTTCCAAGTTCGCGGCGATGCAGAACCAGTCCGACGCACCACCCTGCTCGACCTGCGGGTCGATCATGGTGCGCTCAGGCTCCTGCTACAAGTGCGCCAACTGCGGCACGACGTCAGGCTGCGCCTGACCGAGGTTCCGGAGTTCCGAAGGTCCGGAGTTCCGAAGTTCTCGAAGGGGTGGAAGGTTGATACCTTCCACCCCTTTCTTTATTGGACCCCTGGACCCCTGGACTACTGGACCCCTGGACCCCGACCGCAGCTCGCGTAGTCCGAGATCCCTGCGCCGAGGCGGATGTCGCGCCGCGCCTGCCACGTGCCTGAGGCATCGAGTGTCGGTCTGATCACGCCGCTGCCACCACGTCCACGATCGTGCGCCGCCCGCTGTCTAGGGGTGAGCCGCGGATCATCCTCAAACACCACATCGTCAATGTAGTAGGTGCAGCGACCGGGCTCGATGATGTGCAGGTGGATGTGTTCTGGGATGTCGGTGTTGGGATACCCCGCAGGCCGAATCGTCAGAAAGCGATAGCGCCCCTGCGCATCGGTGCGCGCCCAACCTCGGAGACGACCGTGACGCGCCGCCGATCCCTGGAGACCCGGAGCTGTTGGGTAGAGACCCTTTGCATCAGTCTGATACGCGTAGACGATGATGCCCGATGCGGCCTGCCCGGCCGCCGTGCGCACGGTGCCCTCGAGCACCATCGGCACACCGGGTTCGCCGGCGGGCGACATGCGCCCCTCGACACCAATCGACGCCGGCAGTCCCGTGAACACGGCATCGCAGCCCTCGCAGGGCCCGCCAACAACACGTTCCCGCTGGGCGTGAAGCACACCGAGCGACCCGACAACGATGAGGAGGGCGATGGTTGTTCGCATGTCGCCATTCTGCC